>CAZTAB010000139.1:0-15042 GCA_964611475.1 uncultured Verrucomicrobiota bacterium
GGCGAAAGCGAAAGAGATCAAAGCGCGCCAAGTTGAGGATCCTTGAATTAAAAAAACGAACGGCGGAGAAAAAAGAACTCCGGAAACGGCCCAAGCCGGATGCGTGACCGCCAAACGGATCCGGGATAACCAGCGACGAGGGACGCAGAGGAAACCGATCCCGCGGCTGTTCATCCTGCGTGTTTCGGCGGAACGGGTTTGTTTCCGGGCCCTACAGCAAAGCCGCGTATTCACCCCAGCGGTCTTCCAGCTCCGACGGCCGCAGGCCGAGGAATTCGGCGAGCAGATGAAAGCGGTTTGCATCCCGGACCTCGCGGAAGTGATCCGGATTCCGGATGTGTCGCATGTATTTGAAGAACTCAGGCCGGTTTTGGTCCGTCATCAAGAACTGCACCAGCAGCAGGGACTGCGCGTACGCAAGTTCCGTTGGCCGATATGCAAGTAACCCCCGTTCGTTGCGATGATTCACCAGGTGGGAAATCTTGATTAGCTGATTCTCGTTCGCCGCAGCCTGAAAGAGCTGTCTTTGTCCCTCGTCGATGGCCCCGATGGGTTTCGTTTCACAATAATTCGCAAGGCCCTCGATCAGCCATTCGTTTTCGATTCGATGAATCGAATGTATTCCATGGGTAAAGAAAAACTGATGGGTTGCCTCATGGCGTGCCGTGGCGAGCGTTTGATCCATGCCCAGGGCCGGATCTGCGGGGGGGGGCTGTTCACTCAGCACGAGAAGATTCGCGGACGGGTTATAGTACCCGGAGGTCTGTTCCATCTGCCTTGCATGGCGGCGCTGATTGGATTCGTACCAGTGCCTGTTCTTAAAATAGGCAACGTGGACGAGTTCTTTTTCCGGTAAACGCGTGAAGAGCGGGGAAAAGACTTCCCGAATCTCGTGTTGCAGTGATTTCAGTTCGTTGATTGTCGGCTCGACGTCCTCCTGTTCCGCGTCGGTGAGTATGAAGTAGGGCGGAACGACGAACATGTTCAGATGAGGGAGTTCCGAACGGAACTTCACGTCCCGGTATGCGATCCGATACGGGCTCTTCTCGGCGAAGGGGTGCGCGTCGCGAATCTGTTTTCCCACCTCGACTTCGATTTCCCGCCGCATTTTTTTCTCGGCGCGCGTCATGAGAAAGTCGGGTTTAATCACTGGCGGCCTTTCCTCCGCTGGCCGCCAGGCGCCAAATATGTTGGCAACCAATCGCCCGGTGGGCGTTTTCATGAACTGGAAAAACCGCGGATGCTCCTCCTGGCTCCACCGATTCAATTGTGTCGCCAGGCCAAGAATGACCAGCAGCAGCCCGATCCGGCTTAATCGATAGATTCTACGCCGGGTCAGCCAGTGCTCCTGAATTGGTTTTTTCGGTGATTGCTCCACGAATTCAGTGCTCCATTCGGTATGAATGTTGACGCATAATGACGTTTTCTGCGCGGTAGTCAAGGGCTGCGGAGGCAATTCGAAAAGTTTGGAATGAGGGATCGGGAGTACGCTTCGGCCGAATCTGTTTCTTGCATCCGGTGACCGAGCGGGGCCAACCTAGGACCCATGTGTCTGGCGCTGGAGCACGATTTCGTGGCGATCGATTTCGAAACCACGGGTGTGGTGGGCCCCTTACCGGACGAGGCGTGGCAACTTGGAATGGTGCGGGTCAGGGGGGGAGTCCTGCAACCCGCAGAAGTTTTCGAGAGTTATCTGTTTGTTGGGGACAGACCCTTTAATCCGCACACTCCCGGGCGCCACGCGAAAATAAGGTCCTTGCTTTCCGAGGCGCCTCACCTCGTGGATTTGTGGCCGGAATTACGACCTTGGTGGACCGGGAATCCTCTTCTTGCCCACAACGTTGGCACGGAAAGGAAATTCGTTCAGCGGACCGCGCCGTTGCATCGAACTGGACCGTGGATCGACACGTTGAAACTCGTTCGCATTGCATTTCCCACCATGACTTCCCACGCATTGAGTGACGTCCTTGCCCAACTTGGTCTGTTGCAGGAAGTCCAGGATGTTTGCCCTGGCCGCGATCCCCACGATGCCCTGTTCGACGCGGTCGGTTGCGCGGTGCTTTTTCTCTTCCTGATGAGAATGGATTCTTGGTCTCAAGTCTCTCTGGAGTCCCTCGTCGCCGTTGCCGGGTGAGCACTCATTCCTCGGGTTTTCAGTCAAACTGGCAATCTCCGACGGGCGCTATGTTAGGAGGCTCCCGGCCGGCCGGCCGGCCACGTAGGGGCGGAAATCCCAGCTTTCGGTTGCCTAGAATGGCCTTTGAATGTAGTTTTCCCAGGCTCGGGAAGTAAAGTGCCACTCGATATTGAAAATTCGATGCCCTTAATCTTTCCCAAAACCGGTTTCAAGATGACTCAGAATCGGGTGGAGAAAGAACGCCACGGTTGAGTTGTTCGTGGAATCTGAACACCGAAACGAGGCACCCGTAAGAGTCGGCAACATGGCGAGCACGTCGCGAACAGATCGAACGCTGTTTATTGCAGCGGGACTGCTGGCTGTCGTTTTCCTGATCAACTTGTTTCTTGGCCAGACGGCTGGCTTGATTGCCTTCCAGGCGCTTCGACCCATCACGGTTCTCGCGTTTGCCATCTGCCTTTTCGCCGCGTTCCGGCACAATATCGCGCGTCGGGCGCTGGAAGAGGAACGGGACCTCTCGGTCGAACGCGATGAACGCACCGATTCTGCGCTGTTTGAAAAGGGGGAAATCGAACCGTTTACCATTCGGCGCACCCACCATCAGCTTGAACGGTTCGTCGTTGCGTTGTTTACACTGATCGCCGCACTGTTTGCGGGCTTTCGCGCACTGCGGTTTTTCGGTGTCCTCGGTGATACCACCGCCCACACCGGCGTGGACTTACTCCTTGTCCTGTCGTTCCTCCTTGGAGAGGCGTTCTTCCTGTTTTTGTTCAGCCGGTACCTGATCGGACTTTCGCGAAACCCGGATGAGAAATATGCCCGGGGCGCCGGGATTGCTATCGGGCTGGTCTGCCTCGGGGCGGTGGCGGGAGCGATGGGTGCGCTGGTGGGACACCTGGTGCATCCGTATGCCGATGTCGTGGTCGGGGACGTGCTGACCCTTGTGCTCCTGTTGCTGTCGATCGAGTTTTTGCTCACGCTCCTGATCGCGGTCTACAGTCCACGGCGGTCGGAACTGATCTCGACGTCGTACCACAGCCGGTTCGGGGGGATGTTGACGGATCCGGCCGGCTGGGTGAAGAGCTTTACCCATGCTCTGGATTACCAGTTCGGCTTCAACATTTCCGAAACCTGGTTTTACAAGATGCTGCAACGCACGGTGGTCCCGCTGTTGGTCGCGGTGGGTCTCGTGGTGTTCCTGATGTCCTGCTTCGTGTTCCTGCAGCCCGAGGAGGCGGGCGTATTGGAGCGTTTCGGAAAGCCGGTGGAGGGCAAGTGGCGGCTGGAAAGCGGATTTCACTTGAAGTGGCCCTGGCCGGTGGAGAAGGTCCGGAGGCTTCCCGCAAACCGGATCTTGAGTATCCAGATCGGGCACGAAATGGAGCCGGGCAAAGAGCCTCCGGAAATAATCCTCTGGACAAGACGGCATTTTATGCACGAGAGGAGGTTCGTGGTTGCGAGCGGCACAGTCGCCGAGGAGGATCGCGGTGCGGCGTCCGCGTTCGGGCTCGTCTCTGTAAACGTGCCGGTCAAATACTCCATCTCGAACCTCAAAGAGTATCTCTATGGATTTCAGGATCCGGGACGTGTTGTGAGCCTGCTCGGGGAAAAGAGTTTAGTGCAGGCCCTTGCCGAAAAGGATCTGAACAATGTGCTGGCGGCTGATCGCGCGGCGTTGGGTCTGTCGATCAGGGAGGCTATGCAGAAGGAGGCGGACGCGCTGTCGATCGGCGTTACGTTTGACTACGTGGGACTGCAGGGGATCCATCCGCCTACCGAAGTCGCCGAAGCGTTTGAGGACGTAGTCGGGGCGTTATTGGAGAAGGAGTCGGCGATTCTTGCCGCCCGCTCCTACCAGGCGTCGGCGATTCCGGATGCCAAGGCCCGCGCGTTTGACATCGAGGTTCAGGCGGAGACCAACAAGACGCGAAGGGTCGAGCTGGCCCGCGCAAATGCGGAGCGTTTCGGCCGCCAGAGAAATGCGTTTCGCGCTGCGCCGGAGGTTTACAAATCGGAAATCCACCTCAACGTATTGCGGGAGAATCTCAAGGACACCCGGTTGATCGTTATCGACCGTCCCGGATCAGAGGTGTTCGAGATCACGTTCGATGAATCCATTCTGCCTGACATTTTCAATCTGGATGAAACAGTGAGGGAAGGAGACACCCCATGAAGAGGCGACCTGGTGTTTTGATTGCTGGAATACTGATCGTTGTTCTTTTTGTTGCCGTACAGCTCTTGTACGTGGTTCGCGAAGGGGAGGTGGTTGTCGTGACATTTCTCGGCAAGCCGGTGCATGCGAAGAC
Source organism: uncultured Verrucomicrobiota bacterium (assembly GCA_964611475.1). GTDB lineage: Bacteria > Verrucomicrobiota > Kiritimatiellia > SLOV01 > SLOV01 > CAUZEO01. The sequence goes on from CAZTAB010000139.1 coordinate 4,444, forward strand.
GGATGCGGGACTTTTCATGCGCAAGCCCTGGCCCTTCCAGAAGAACTACACGTTTGACAACCGGTTGCGAACAATGGAAACGGTGCACGAAGAGAGTCTCACGCTCGACCAGAAGAACGTATTGATGAGCATGTACGCCGCTTGGAACATCAGCGAACCTATCCAGTTCGTGGAGAGCGTGGGCGGCGTGTCTCAGGCGGAGTCGAACCTGGAGGACCTGATCCGGAACGAGAAAAACCAGGTGCTCGGCAAGTACCCCCTGTCCAGCTTGGTGAATATCGATGCGGAAAAGCTTAGATTCTTGGAAATGGAGGCGGAGATCCTGGGGAATGTGCGCGCGGAAGCTGCGGAACGTTATGGGATTCAGGTCGCCGCCGTGGGAATTCACCGGTTCGATTTCCCTGAAGGAATCACGGAGTCTGTTTTTACGAGAATGCGTGAGGAGCGAAATGCCCTTGCCGAGGGTGCCCGGGCCGAGGGCAATAAGGACGCCAGCAAGATCCGGGCGGAAGCGAAGCGCGAAAGCGCCCGAATCGTCACGGAGGCGGAGGCTAAGGCGACCCGGCTGATGGCGGAGGCCGATGCGAGTGTGCTCAGCACGTTCGACGCCTTTAAGGAGGACCAGGAACTCGCCGTATTCCTGCACCGCATGGAGGCCCTGGAGGAACTCCTCCAAGGGAACAGCACAGTGTTTCGGACCATCGACGACCCGCCCTTCAATTTGTTCAAGGAATCATCCGGGACCATCGAACCCTGATCCAGCGCATGAACAAACCGGCAAACCAGGATCAAGCGATGCGGCGACCCTCCGACCCGGGCGAGGGCCAGGCGGCGCTGCAGGACGCACTGCGGGTGAGTTTCCGTCTCTTGCAGTACGTCATGGTTGTTCTCGTCGTCGTCTATTTCTTCACCGGATTGAAAATAATCAAGCAGCATGAGAGAGGCGTGGTCCTGGTTCTTGGCAAAGTGCGAGGCGTCGGCGATGACCGTGTCAAGGGACCCGGTCTCGTCTGGACCTGGCCCAAGCCCTTTGCCGAGGTGAAGACGGTCGTGTCGACGGAGCAGAATGAACCGCTGACCACCGGCGACGCATTCTGGTATTTCGTGGGTCCGGGTATGCCCGAAGGGATGGAGCAGCGGGCGCATTCCGGCCCGACCCTCGACCCGATGCGTGAGGGATACACTGTCACCGGTGACGTCAACCTGCTCCATACGCGATGGAACCTCCGATACACGGTGGAGGACGTGGAGGCCTACAAATTCGGATTCCTAGACGCGGAGGAATTGGTTCGCAAGGAACTCCGGCGCGCGGTGGTTAACGTCAGTGCCGGATTTTCCATCGACCGCGCGCTCCGGACGGATGTGGAGTCGTTTGCGCGGGCGGTGGAGGAGGTCTGTCGCCGCCGCGTGAATGCATTGAACCTGGGGATTGCGATCCGGGGTATCGAGTTGCTCAACAAGAGCGCGCCCCTTCAGGTTTCCGACGCATTCGACCAGGTGACGATCGCGGAAAACGACCGTGACGCGGCCAAGAGTTTGGCGCGGAAGGACGCGACCAAATCGCTGAATGAGGCGGAGGCAAGGGCGGCCGACGTTGTGGAAGAAGCCCATGCGGCCGCCGCAAAATACACGAACGGGCTGGAGGCGCGCGCGGATTATTTCCGGGACATTCGGGAAAGCTTGGACGACGACTTGCGCTCCTTCAAGTTGAGCCTGCTGTTGCAGGAAACCCTTGCGAGGATCCAGGGGAAGGTGGGGGAGAACTTCCTGCTCCCTGCCGCGAAGAATGGACGGGATACGCAGGTTCGGATCAGCCTGACGCCGCGCCAAAGAAGCCCGCTCCAGCCTGAGAACGAATAGGAGACGCCCAGTGCAACCCGCGAAGCATGGACATGAAGTAGGACACCACGACCACGGAAATGGTTTGCAGAAATTGCGTCTGCCGTTGCTTTTTTTCGGGACCGTGTTCGTCGTTGCCGCGTACGTGTCGGACTTCGTGTACGGAAAAGACAACCTGGTGGGGGACTTCAGTGCCGCGCTGGGAGCCGTTCTCCTGGCGCTGCCGATTTTCTGGGTTGCGATCCAAGATCTTCTGGAAGGCCACATGCACATGGACGAGCTGGTGGCGCTCGCGGTCCTGGCCGCCATGGTCAACGGCGAGTTCCGCACTGCCGGCGTGGTGGCCTTTTTCATGTTGATCTCGCAGGTTATCGAGACACGCACCGCCCAGGGTGCGCACAAGGCCATCGAGAAGCTTGTTCGGTTGGCGCCATCCACCGCGCGCCGGTTGGAGGAGGGCGGAGAACGGGAAGTCCAGGCCACCGACCTGAACACCGGGGACCGGGTTCGGGTTCTGCCCGGGGAGACAATTCCCACGGATGGCAAGATCGTGCTTGGCCAGACCACGATCAACGAAGCGTCGATCACCGGTGAGTCGTTGCCGCGCGACAAGGCGGTGGAAGAAGAAGTGTTTGCCGGAACGGTGAACCTGACCGGAATGATCGAGGTGGACGTGACGAGGGTTGGCGAGGACACGACCATCGGCCGCGTCCGCGAGCTCATTCTTTCCGCGGAGCACACCAAGCTTCCTATCACGAAGATCATCGACCGATATGCGGGCTTTTACACCCCGGTTGTGCTGATGATCGCCGCGCTCGTATGGTTTGCCACGGACGAGTGGAGCCGCGTGATAAGCATCCTTGTCATCAGTTGTCCTTGCGCGTTCATTCTCGCGACGCCGACGGCCATGGTCGCGGCTCTCTCCGCGGCGGCGCGCCGCGGAATACTCGTGAAGAACGTTGTGGATCTTGAAAGCGCGTCACGGATCAATGCCATGGTATTCGACAAAACCGGCACGCTGACGTCCGGGGTGCTTGGCGTCGAGCGGCTTTCGCCGGCGGAGGGTGTGTCGCCTGCGGACCTGGTTCTCGCCGCCGCCGCGGTGGAACAGTATAGCAACCATCCGTCGGCGGTTGCGCTCCTCAAGCTTGCACGAGAGACCGATGTGCCGATTGCAGAGGCACGGGATTTTCGTGAAGACGCAGGGAAGGGTGTGACGGCGTTGGTCGATGGCGACGTCGTGCTCGTCGGCCGGGCTGCATGGCTTCAGGAGAAGGGTGTGAGCGCCGCTGGACTGGAGGAGTCCTCCCGTGCCGAAGATGCCGAGACATTCAGCATGATGTTTGTGTCGCGGGGCGGGGAATACCTGGGTTGGATCGGGTTGCGTGACCAGATCCGCGCGGAGGCAGCCGAGGCGATCCGGGAACTGAAGGACGCTGGCCTGAAGCGCATTTCGATGGTCAGTGGTGACCGTGAGTCTGTTGTCCGGCATGTCGCCGCGGGATTGGGTGGCTGTGAGTACGAGGCGGAATGCCTTCCGCAGGGCAAGGCCGAGTACGTGGAGCAGGTGAAGGGCCAAGGATTTCAGGTGGCCTTCGTCGGCGACGGGGTGAACGACGCCCCGGCCCTCGCTGCGAGCGATACGGGGATCGCCATGGGCGCGGCCGGAAGCGATGTGGCTATTGACAGCGCGACTGTCGCATTGATGAGCAACGATCTTCTCCGGGTTCCATTCCTGCTCAACCTTTCCCTCGCGGCCAAGCGGGCCGTATACCAGAACCTTTCGGTTGGAGCTTTTTTTATTCTTGGCGGGCTGATCCTGAGTTCCATGGGGTACCTCACCCCCATCGTCGTCGCGATCCTCCACAACGCGGGTTCCCTGATCGTCGTGTTCAACAGCGCGCGGCTGGTCCGGTTCGGAGAGGTGTCGGGTCCCGCTGCCGTAATGGAGGAGCTCGCGGACGAAGCAGTGGCATGATTCAGGAATTCGCCTCCTGACCAATTCACATGACCTTGAACGGAGATGCAGCCCAGGCCAATGCCCCGGGAATCCGTTCCCTCCAAGTGTGCAGCCTGAAGGGATGGTCAATCGAAGGGTGTGAATTCAAACGACCTGAATGGCCGTGTTCCCGGCTGGGATTCGCTCAATGGTCACTCCAATACAGGCCGCCCGTTGATACCCTGCATCATGTAGTGCTGCAACAACCGCATTGGTTCGCCCAGGGTCCACCGCGGCCAGTAGCCCCCCGGATGTTTGGGGGTCAAACAGCCACTCCGGATGACTTGGCGTCTCGCAGCTGATCCGGTCCCGCACTCGTGCATTTTCTTCGTGGAGCGTGCTGACAATCCTGTCCATCCTGCGAGAGGCCGTCTCGTCAAATCCCGCGTATCGCGGCACGTCCGCGCTGCGGATCCGAGCTGAGATATCCGCCGCGTCCAGCAGTTCCAGAAGATGTCCGCCCAAGCCAAAACCCGTGATGTCGGTACAGGCCGTCACGCCGTGTGTCTCCAGGATTTGCGCCGCCATGCGATTTGAGATGCGCAGACCTTCCAGCAATTCGTCGAACCACGCGGCCGTGCACTGTCCGAGCATGTGGGCACGAAGCAGCGCACCACTGCCAAGCGGCTTTGTCAGAACGAGTTCAAGGCCGGGTCTCGTATTGCTGTTTTGAAATAATTCCGACTTCCGGGCGTAGCCGGTTACCGAAAACCCGATCTGGAAGTCCATTCCTTCGCTAGTGTGTCCGCCCGCAAGGGTGACGCCGTGCGTATTGAAGATCGAAAGCGCTCCGGATAGAACCTGTCGGAGCGTTTCCTTGCGGATCTGTTCCCCGGCATAAGGGAGCGTTACAATCGCCAGCGCGCAGAAGGGTTTCGCATTCATTGCGTACAGGTCGCTGAGTGAGTTAAGAGCCGCGATTTCGCCAAACAAATAGGGATCGGAGACAAACGGGCGAAAAAAGTCCACGCTCTGAACTTCCATCCGGTCCGGAGGTGGATGATGAACCGAGGCATCGTCCCCCTCGGCAACTCCAGAGAGAATATCGTCATGGTGGGGAATGTTGAGGCCCCGGAGCACATCGCGCAACGTTTCCGCTCCGACTTTCGCTCCGCATCCGCCGCAACGCATCGCAACCGATGCCTCTTCCTGTCCCTGCCCCATTGGCTCCGCGTACACGTCGTGGAATGTTTTCATCCAGCGCCGGTCAATGAAGTTCTTCCAGCGCCAGGCCCACGCGCCCCGTCCGGCGATGCCACTGTAGTTCATGATTGCACTGCCGTCTGCCGTGTTGAGGAGAAAGAGATAGATGGGCTGCGGTTTGTATGCCCTGAGCCTGTCGCCGCCCACATACCGTTGGAGGTTTTTCCACAGGACGGGGCCTTCCCGGACCGAAAAGATCCCGGCCTTCGGTAGATCCGGGTGGGAGGCAAGAGAAGCGCAGTCGCCCGCGACGAACACATTGTCCGATGATTCCGATTGCAGTGTGTCGCGTGCACGAATGAAACCGCGATCGTCCAGCACGAGTCCGGCGTGGGTTAGCAGCTCGAGAGGTTTCGCCGCGGTGGCCCAGATGCATAGGTCGTATGCCACGCGGTCCCCGTTCGCGAGGATCAGCGTATCGGCGTCGCATCCGGCGACCCGCGCATGGGGCCTGAAGGCAATACCCTTCTCACGCAAGACATCCGCGCCGTGGCGGGAAACCGCTGAGGTCGTCGATGAAAGGACCCGTTCTCCCTGGGTCAGGATCTCGAACGTCACGTTGTCGCTCCCACCCCAGCGCCGGTGCAGGGCGAGGCAGATTTCGAATCCGCCGGCTCCGCTTCCGACGACCGCCACGTGAAAGGAACGTTTCATTGACGTGATTCGTTCCTCGATCCGGCGGACACGCTCGGGCAGTGTTCCGAAGGGCTTGAGAAAAAGCGACCGGCGGGGATCCATGGGCGCCGGTGGAACCGCGGGCCGGGATCCGGCGTTTACGGAGAGAACGTCATACCTGATGGGCGGACGCTTGGAAATTTGAAGTTGTTTTGTTTCTGGATCGATCCCGTTTGCGCTCGCCCGTATGAACTCGACACCGGAGACCGCGCAGAGGCGGCTCACGTCGATCGAAATTTCTTCCAGGTCATACTGGCCCGCAAGATAGCCAGGGATCATTCCCGAATAGACGGTGGATGAGCTGTCGCTGACCAGGGTCAGTGAAGCTCCTGGAATCGGGCCCATGCCCCACCACTTGACGATCTGAAGGTGGGCATTCCCGGCGCCCAGCAGGACGATTTTGTTTTCTATCGGAATAGCAGGACGCATTTTCCACAACCAGATCTTCCAGGCTCGTTTGGCATTTCCCTGCGACGGCGGCCGGCCCAGCCCCTGGGAGTGAACCGACCATGAAACCTGCATCCCTCAGCGCCGTTCATTCCTGACTCCGCAACGCGCGCCGATCACCGACCCGAATGGTGACGCCTTCGCCGTCCAGCTTCTCCAGCAGCGGAACCATCACGCGGCGAGTCGTCTCCAGCGAACTCCTGAGCTCGCTGACGGTCGCTGGCCCGTTTTTCGCCACGTGCTTGCAGACTCTTCCGGTCAATTGCCGGTACCTGTCCGCCGCCATCACCAGTTCGGGACCGATCTGGACTGCTTCGCCCGTATCCAAAAGAAACTGCATTGTTCGTCGCGCAACGTCATCCGGGAGCAACTCAGCGACGGAGGGAGGTTCGCACAGATGGTCCTGCAGGCGGGTGCGAATCGTGTTCGCGCATGCTTCCAATTCCGGGGGCAGGCTTGCGCTCCGGCCGCTTCGGTGAATCAGGTTCTCGTGCAATTCAAAGCCATTCTGGCAAAGTTCTCCGATCACGAGGTCCTGCAATTCCTCACAGCATTGGCAAGAAGCAAGTCCCTTTCGAAGTTCCACGAGAGGAAGACCGATCCGCTCCGGATTGGAATCGTGAAATGAAGCCACAGCCCGCTTGGCGGACTCGTTCCACTTTTCCCACAATTCACTCCAAACGATCCAATCCCCACGCGCGGTCAGCCGACCGGACTCCTGGCGCTCGGCAACGCGAGACAAAATTTGGTCGGCGTGGAAACAGGACTGGCGGAGCAGTTCGCCCGCTCGATGAGCCCCGTCGCGCTGCATCAAGGCGTCGACAAATACTCCGGAATTTTCCGGGTCTGCCGCGCAGATTTGCAGAAAGGATTTCCGTTCCGCCGAGTGCAGGCGAACAGAAGATGCCAGTGGGTCCAGCACGGTCCCGCCTGCCATGGTCAGGCGTTCCTGCCAGTCACGAAGAAGGAAACGATCACCGGTCAGAAGGAATACGGGTTCTTCCGTGCGTATTTGAGCAAGGGCCTTGTCACCAGGTGTCAGCTCCCGGCATGTGAGCAGGTGCACCGTGGCGGCCACATGCGAGCTGGCGTGATGCAGCCGCACGCGGGTGCCGTCTTTCAAGGGGCGGACATTCGCCCGCTCCATTTCGAGGAGCCGCAATGCCATGCCAAGGGTGCAATCAATGGTGGAAGTGACGGCCCCGGTGCCGGGTAGCGTCACGACATGCCCGCGTTTTACTTCCTCGCCCGCCGCCAGGTCGGGGAGGTTTATGGCGGTTCTCGCGCCCAGGGGGGAGAGATCGACATTTTCGTTATGCGTCTGGATCCTGCGGATTCTGCTTTGGCGGCCCAACGGCTCCACGCGCACGGTCTGACCCACGGACAAGGATCCGCCCGTGAGCGTCCCGGTGACGATGGTTCCGGCACCCGACATGGAGAAGGCGCGGTCGACCAGCAGTCGCGGCTTCCCGATATCCGCGGGCAGTGGGGTCTGGAGCAGGACATTCCGCAGCGTGGTCTTCAGTTCATCGATGCCAATATTCTGCGGGGCGGCGGTTCGAACGATGGGCGCATTTTCCCAGCGAGAATCCAAAAGCTTGATTCGAATCTCCTCCTCCCGGGCGTCCGCATCCGATGCCGGGACGGAGTCGGTTTTGGTCAGGACCACGACGCCGTGGCGAATGCCCATGTATTCCAGGATTTCGAAGTGCTCCTCACTCTGCGGCATCCAACCGTCGTCTGCGGCTACGACCAAAAGCGCGATGTCTACGCTGCCGACTCCGCCGACCATGTTGCGCACGAAATCCTCGTGTCCGGGAACATCGACAATGCCGAGCCGGTACTCGATCCCGCTTTCCGGATCCTCCAGCGTGAGCCTGGCAAATCCCAGCTCAATAGTCAGTCCCCGGCTCTTCTCCTCCGGCAGCCGGTCGGGGTCAGTTCCGCTGAGCGCCGTGACGAGCGAACTCTTTCCGTGATCCACATGGCCAGCCGTTGCCAGAATGTAGTGGCGAATCTCGTCCATGCGGTATTCGGGTCTATTGATCCCTTTCTTGCAGTGACGCACAGATCGCATGGATCAGCGCTTCGTCCTGCTTTGGGAAAATGGTGCGAAGGTCCAGCAGGAGAGTTCCCCGTTCCACGTAACCGACAACAGGCGGATCTCCAGCTCGCAGGTTTTTCGCAAGACGTTTTGCCCCTGCACGACCAGGACGTAGGGCCACGGCGATGGATGGAAGGGAAGAACGGGGTAGCGCTCCGCCGCCGAACCGGGCCTCGGAGTCGTTGACGGTCGCATTTATGGGAAGATTCGCGAGGCCCGCCACGATTTTTTCCCCGCGTATGCGTAGCTCATCGCACGAAGCGGCCATCATGTCCACTAGTGTCACTTGAGATTGGGAGCGCAGATACGCATCGACTGTTTCTTGCAGGGCGGTCAACACCAGCTTGTCGCAGCGTAAGGCTCGGAAAAAAGGCTCCTTTTTGAGCATGAGGACGAGGCGCCGCGCTCCGGCAATGATGCCAGCCTGCGCTCCCCCGAGGAGCTTGTCGCCGCTGAAACAGACCAGATCTGCGCCTTGTTTGAGCGCTTCCTGCGGGGTGGGCTCGTGGTCAACCGGGCCGAATTGGCTCGTATCGATCATTGCTCCGCTCCCGAGGTCCTCCACCATCGGAACACGCTTTTTGCGTGCGAGACGAGCCAGTTCGCTTGTCGAGGGGCAGGCCACGAAGCCTTCCATGAAGAAATTGCTTCGGTGAACTTTAAGGAGCAGTCCGGTCTCTTTCCCTATGGCTCGTTCGTAATCCCGGATTGAGGTCTTGTTCGTGGTCCCGACTTCCCGCAGGCGCGCTCCGCTTGACTCGAGGACGTCGGGGATGCGGAAGCCGCCACCGATCTGGATCAGTTCGCCCCGGGAAATCACGACCTCGTTCCGCTTGTCGCCGCAGAAGTGCCTCAAAATGAGAACGAGCGCCGCGGCGCAATTGTTCACGACGGTGGCGGCCGGAGCGCCGCACAGCAACGCCAGGGACTGCTCCAGATAGGCGGCCCTGTTTCCCCGTTTGCCTGAATCGAGATCGAACTCCAGGTTGGTGTAGGTACGCGCGACCTCGGCCATTGCCTGCGCGGTACGGGCACCCAGTGGCGATCGGCCAAGGTTGGTGTGGACGAGAACGCCGGTCCCATTCAGTACCGGCTGGATTCGCGACCGGGCCAGTATGTGAAGTTCCCGGGAAATCGCCGCGGTGATTGCTTCGAGTGCAGGTATATCTTCCGCCCTTCGAAGTCCGGACAAGTGGTTCCGCACCGTTTGCACGATGAGCGGCCGGGGCAGAATATTCGTATCCAGCGAGTCGAGGATGAGATCGACGGAGGGAATCAGCCGTCGCGAATTCATATTCTTCTCTCGTAACCGCACGCAAGAAATATTTGAATTATGGTGGCAGGGCGGAGCGGTGACACCAGAATCGAGACCGGGGGCTGTGCCGTGTCGACGGGGAATGGGGTAGCATGGCGGAGAGGGAAGGAATCGAACCTACCTTTCCCGGCAGAGCCGGGAAACAACGGTTTTGAAGACCGTGAGGACCACCAGGCACCTATCACTCTCCGGACATCGGGAATCAAAGATTGGGAATTGAAAGTGGGACACCTGTCCCGGGGTGAAGAAACGATCAACAGGAAACGCGGATCAAGGGAGGTGGAACGACGGACGAATTCGCAGGAGGGGCGGTTACACCATGGAGCGGATCTGATCGACGAGTGCGTCTTCGTCGGGAAACTCGCCGGTTTCCTTCTTGGAATAGATCCGTGTTTCGTCGACATCGATTTCATACACGCCGCCGCTGGAGGGAACAATCTCCAGCGAAGCGATATCCTGCCTGAATTCGAGCAATTTAGCCGTCAAACTGACGGCGCGGGGTGCGTAGTTTCAAGCCGCGCAGTATTCAACTCGTATCTTTAGGGCCATGTTCGTGTTCGACTCTCCGCCGTGTTCGTTCACCAATGAGCAAATAACCATATATGGTTGGTAAAGTTTCACAAGGGAGAAATAGGGTCCTTTTCCGAACAGGTGAGGAACCATCGAAAGCCAAAAACCCCCATAATTTACCATTTTTTTCTGTCATGTCCTTGAGTCCGGTCCCTGGTTTAGACCTGCTCGCCTTGGAAGGTGGAACCATGGCTCTGGCAGCACCAGTCGCCCGGAGAGCCGGCAAAGATGGTTTCGCTTGCGGGCCGGGCGGAACGCCGACTACAAAGGGAAGATGAGCAGAACAGTGATCGCGGTGGCACCGACCCGCGTATGCGATCTCGGCGGATGGACCGACACGTGGTTTGCGGGTCACGGGTCGGTGTTGAACATTGCGACCTACCCCTACGTCGAAGTCCAGATTCGGGTCGAGGAAAAGCAGGACCCGGATCAACTCGTGGTGATTCA
>CAZTAB010000140.1:0-7840 GCA_964611475.1 uncultured Verrucomicrobiota bacterium
GTGACTGATGGCGAAACACTCCCTTGCCTTGAGCCACGGCGGGATCGGAACACGAAGATCCAGGTTTTCCACCGGGGTGTAATCGAGCCCGTCCCCGCGTGGCGCGTAGGATTCGTTGGTGAGCAGCAGGATCAGCGCATCATCTCCCGACAGCAGGACTCGCTGGAAAATCCCGGGGCCGCCATCACCCTCCGGGTGGGACATGGGCCCGACTTCGTGTGAGCTGGAGGCAACCTCGGCGTCGATGACCTGCGCGCGGGCAAGCAACGGCGCGGCGGTGGCCAACTCCAGGTTGACCCGGCCTATTTCCTCGATCAGATCCGGGGACCCGACGGCCCCCGGGCCATGGTACAGCCAATAGGAGAATCCCTTCACGCTGCAGGCCAGGGCATAGTAGGCCTGCACCCGGATTTCATCGCCGAATGGCAAGCGCGGATCCTGCCATCGCTCGCCACGCTGGGTCGTGAGTATCGTCAAATGGTTCGGCCGAGGCTGGCCGCCGAGGTAGGCGTAGAGGCCGCCAGAGAATACGTTTCTGATTCCCTTGGGGCTCTCCCGCGAGGTCCGGAAATAGGAATCATGGCAGTGCACGTCGGCAAGCCGCCCGTAGATGAAAAGATTTCGAGGATACCCCGTGTTGTCGATCTGCAGCCAGACGGGCTTTTCCGGCGCGAGCCGGTTCTTGTCCTTCATCAGCCCGACATTATACATCCCTGAGAACCCGATCCGGTCGTCTGGCGGCACCGGGTAGTCCCGCGGGACAACCTGCGGATCGTTTGCGTCCGGCTCGTCCTGGAGGTCCAATGCCCAGACCGATTCGGGGACGAGGGGAAACCAGCGGTTCTCCCCTGAGGTGAAGAGCAGGAGGTTCGCGTTCCGCATCACCTCCAGCGACCGGGGAGACCCGCCGAGCACGCCGCCACCGCCGCCCAGGTTCGTGTTGAAATGCAGCTCGCGCAACTCCGCGGTCAACGTGAGGGACCGCTCGCGATCGGTGCGCCCATGATTTCCGTGCCCGTAGATCATGATCGGAAAGAAATCGTCCCAGGCTCGAAACGTGTCGACGATTCGCTCCCCGTCGGACATGCGGATCTCAAGAAGATGGCGCGAACCATAGGTCAGCGGGCGCGAAAGCGAAACCAAAACCGGGGCGATGTCGTGGTAAAATGCGGGCGCCGGGACATTCGCGCGCGATGTCACGTCGATGCCGTCGAACATCACCCGGTCAACCATCGCCTCACGATCCCTGCGTTTTTCCAGGTACGCAACGATCTCATTCATCTTCCTGTTCATCCCGATGAAGACTGGCCAGGCCGTCGGTTCCGAGGGTTCGATTCGGGCCGCCAGAACGTGACCGTCATCCATCTTGATCTGACGCTCCACCGGGCCTTTCGGCAGGGCGCGCGTCCGTACGGTGAACTGCCCGAATTCTCCCGGTCCCATACGCTCCGGTTGGAACACGTGCCAGATCGGCTCCCCCGCCCGCATCAACGCCGGCTTTTCCGGCCAGGGCTGCAACTCGGGCTCCGGAAAGTGCATGCTGTAGATCCGGTACTTGTCCCGGCTCAGTGGCGAACGAATGCTTTTCAAGCCGCGGGTCAGGGATGCCCCGTCAACAAGCACATCGGCCACGCCCACGGGAAGATCCCCGTCGTTGCGGAGGTGGATCAGGAAATGTCCCCCCCGCCGGGGCAGGGATCCCAGTGAGCCCATCGTGCGTTGATGAATGCCGCTGCCCGTTTCAAGCTGATAGTGGTCGGGCCGGAATTCGGCGTGGACCAGGCTCGCATCGGCCCGGGGGGACACGACCGGAATGACAACAAGGCAAAAGAATGAAGCCAGAACCCTCATGGCATGAGAGTATCGTCGTTCAAGATAGCCGTCCACCTCCGCGAGACGGGAGACTGAAAAAAATGAAGTTTTCATTGCCTTCCGGCTTGTGGACAGGTTTGTTTGCCGGGGTGAACCTGACCGCACAACGGAAATTCGAGGGACGCCGGGACCTTCGTTTCCATCCGATGGGGGTCGACAATCCGGCTTGGCTGTCGCGGAAGCAAATCGACACATTCAACCGCGAGGGATACCTGTCGGGAATCCCGGTATATCGAGGAAGGCAGGTCGCGGCCAACCGACGGTACCTCGACGGCTTGCTGGCAAAAGTGAGGGAATCAGGCCTCGACAGTTACATCATCAACGGATGGCAGCACTGCTGCGAAGGGTTGTACGAATTATGCACGAACCCCGCCATCGTGGAGATCGTCGGCGACCTGCTGGGGCCGGATGTGATCTGCGTGGGCGCGCACGCTTTCTGCAAGCTACCGCATGATCCAAAACAGGTGTCCTGGCACCAGGACGCGGCCTACTGGCCGTTGACCCCGTCAAAGATCATCACCGCTTGGCTGGCCATTGATGACGTGGATCGTGAAAACTCCGCGCTTCGGGTAATCCCCGGTTCCCATCGAATCGGCGAACTGACAACCGAGCTCAGCGAAACGGACGAAAACAACGTGCTGACGGAGAGGGTCCCGGAGGCGGAGCGGCTCGGCGACCCGGTCCATCTCGAGCTAAAGGCCGGCGAGATCTCCCTGCATTCGGACCTGATGCTCCATAGCTCGGAACCCAACCGGTCCAACCGGCGGCGGTGCGGTGTGGCGATCCGGTATGTGTCGCCCGACGTACGGTCCCTGCTCGACGGGTGGGCTGCGCACTCGATCTGGTGCCGTGGCAGTGATCGGTACGGGCGCTGGGCAAACGTGCCAAGGCCGGAGGGGGACCAGATTCCTCCCGGCATTTCAACCGCGGGAAAAAATGGATAGGCCCCGCCTGGACGCCCCCCGGATCCAGGTTTCCCGGACCCATGACAAGACCACGTGAACCCGTCAGGGGCCCTGGCTCCGGCGATGGCTTCTGCCCGGGAAAATCTACGGAACAAACCGCTCGCATGTGGCGATTGCATCCAACACCATCGCGTCCGGGGCGTCGGCGATCCGCGCTTCGGGCCGGTGTGGTCCGTCCGCAAGGTGCACCGGCAGCTTGATCAGGGCGCGGTTGTGGTTGCGATTCGGGCCGGCGGGGACGCGCCGGGCGCTTCCGGCGCCGACGATCGAACCGTCCACGAGGAAATCCACCGTCACCGGGCCGGAGTCGACGCGGCCGGTGCGGTGGCAGCAAGGGAACATGAAAGCGCCAGCGCGAGGCACATTGATGGGTTGGTTCGCCGAGTCATCTGTCAATTTCTCCACTACGGGCTAAAGCCCGGGCTGCCGTCTATTCGATCCAGGTTGGTTTCGGAGTAATCTTGTAGGCGAACGCATGATCGCAGGGGACATCCGGTTCCTTGCCGATGGTCATCATGGCCTGGCGCGCCGGGTGAATCACAAGGCCCGCATCGGTCTGCTCCCAGTCGAGGCTCTGGTGCGGAATGCCGAGCAGCCGAACCATCGTGCCCTCCCCGACCCGCAGATGCGGAAAGGTCGGCCCGTTCATCTCCCACTTGAAGAGGATCGCATACAGGGACTCACCCCTGGTGGTGTAGCGCACGTGCGTCCCCGCCGCGGTCTGGTCCTGCGGCCTTCCGTCGTGCCAGGGGCGCGTGTCGTAGATGGACTCCCCGTTGACCCTCAACCAGTCGCCCATGGTGAGCAGCGTTCGCCTTGCCACCGCAAAATGATCCGGCGGTCCCAGGAAAATCGCTGGCTCGAGTCCTCCGCCTTTCGCGGTGCAGTCAATCAGCCACTCGATCAGGTTGTTGCCGGCGCCGCCGGATTCCAGGCTGGGATTTGAGCCGAGGTTGTAGAACAGCTCGCGATAACGGATGAAATGTCCTTCGGAAATGTTGTCGTGCGGCGGCGACTCCTCTTTCCGGTACCAGTCGCCGTGGTGCAGCTTCCGGCCCCAGGTCTTCGACTTGTAGGACCCCAGCGCATCCTCCGCCGCCACTTCATCCTGCTTTTCCGAGTGGTTGTAGTAGTAGGCCAGCAACTCCTTGCTGCGCATCTTGTCGGCGGTGTCCCGCATCTTGTCGCCGTCGAACCACAAGGTCGCGGGCTGGTACATGTCGATGGCTTCCTTGACTGTCTCGATCCACTGGGGATGCTCCTCCGGGTGAATGTAGTTGGTGTAGAGCCCATAGCGCATCCCCTTCGCTCGAACGGACTTTGCGAACTCGCCGATGTAATCGCGGTCCTTCGGGCCCATTCGCATGAACGCACTGCCCTCCACATCGTTGTGCTTGCTCGGGTGGTTGAGAATAAACGAGGTTCTCGCCATCACCACGTACCGGCATCCGGCGTCCAACGCCAACTGGGCCCACCCCTCCGGGTCCCAGGGAATGCGATCCCACCCCCGCGCCGCCCACCGGTCGGGAAAGTGATCCAGAACATGCGGTGCCACGTTCGGCTTGTGCCCATGCAGCCGGTGGTGCGCCTCCCACTCCTCCGCCGTGAAGCCGGGCGCATAGATGAAGAGCCCAAGCTTCGCGTTGATCAGCCACTCCGGCGTCTGGTGCTGGTCCAGCGACTCCCAGGTCGGCTCATAGATGACCCGCTCCACGGCAACGGCCGGCAACCACGCCGACAACAAAACCAATAGAAATAGACGATTGGGAAACATCATGGGTTCCTTTCCTTGGTTCAAAATCCATTCCGTCATTATCAGGGCGCACGGCACGACATCGCCCCGCCCGATCGACGGGATTCAGACTGGAAAACAGATTGCATGTGACATCCGGTCCCTGCAGGGGTTATCGCATTTCCCCTGAAATCTATCTTGAATGGCAAAGAAGGCAACGAAGAATGCCCCGGGTTGTTCGTTCTCCTTGTTCCCTCCCGCCAAAACCTCCTGTAGGGTTTCTGCAGCATGCAAAAGGACAAGAAATGGACATGATACGTTGGCTTCTAGCACCGTCCGTTCTGCTGATCCTCGTGGTGACCCACGTGGCGGCACAAGGGGAAAGAGTCCACTACGAACCGACGTGGGAGTCGCTGGACCGGCACGAAACTCCCGAGTGGTTCAAGGATGCGAAACTGGCTCTTTTCATCTACTCCCCTCAGCCGTCCTACGAAGCATACAAGAAATACTTCACCCGAATGGGGAAGCCGGAGGCGATTCCTCCGCCGGACGCGCATTACTTCAGGGAGTCGATCGACAACATTGGCTTCGACGCGGAGGAACTGGCGCAACTGGCCCTGGATATGGGCGCCCGTTACATCACGTTCTGCGCGCAGTGTCGGACCGTGTTCCGGCAGTACCCGAGCGCCTACACGGACATCGAGGGCAGCCCATGGACCTACATCGGCGGGCCGGATGTTCCCCAGCGGGACTACACCATGGAAATGTGCAACGCCGCGCGACGCCGGGGACTGAAGATTGGATTCTTCGACGGCATCCTCCGGCCGGCAACCATGCCGTACTTCATGGAGCTGATACAGGAGATGATCGACCGGTATCATCCCGACTCGCTGTCGTTCGACGACGAAAAACTGGCATATCCCGCCGAGGAACTGAAGAGCCGCGAGTTGCTTGGGTACTACTATAACAACTCGCCGGATCCAGCCGAAGTGGCCTGCGAGGACGCGCTGGGCAGCCACAAACAGGCCACCTGGGGCAAGGAGCTTTCTCACGGCGACTGGTTCCGGAAGGAAATGGCACCGGCACATGCCGACATTCCGCAAGGCTACTTTATCCGGTACGAGACGGTATACCGCTGGCGCCACCGATCGCCGGTGGGCGAATCGGGCGGCATGGTCAACAACCTCGTCGAATGGCTGGCGGATGCGGTCAGCAAGAACGGCAACCTCGAGCTGGCCATCCACCTGGAACCGGAGCTTTACAAATTCGAGAAACGCACCCTCCTGCAGGTTGGCGACTGGATGGAAGTCAATGGAGAGGCGATTTACGACACGCGCCCCTGGCGCGAGGCCACCGCGGAAGACCGCACCATCTCAGGCATTCATGTCCGCTACACAACCAAGGGCGACGCCCTCTATGCGATCCTGTTCAAGTGGCCAAAGAGCAGGGCGGTCTTTCCCCATCTGAAGGCGAGCGAAGGCACGGAGATCCGAATGCTGGGCATCCAGCAGGATCTGGGCTGGTCGCAGACCGAAAAAGGCCTCGAGGTCGAGATGCCCGGGCAGGGTTCAGGCGAAGGGTTCACGACGGAGATTCCCTGTGATCATGCGTATAGCCTGCGGATCTCGCCGCGCCCGGAGTTTGCGAGGTAGGCGGGACAGGATCATCCCCCCCTCGCGGTATTGCGAGGTCTGTAAAACACAAGGATCCGCACCGGGATCCTTGATCTATACCCTTGCATCTCCCCAGGTGCTTTCGCGGCGGAGAACCGGATGCACAAGCCTAGTCGTCAATGGCCATGACATCGACCGGGACCGGGACGAACCGGTAGAACTTAAACGACGCGTCAGTGAACGGATCCAAGTAGTGCAGCCCTTCCTCGTCCGCAGTGAGTGTCTCCACCACCCTCCAGGTGCGCATGTCCTCGGTGACCTCAAGCTGGAATGCATCCCCCGGGGCGGCGATGCGGCAAAAATGGATACGTCCATCGACCAGGGCGGTGGAAAACGGGGGCTGGTAATCGCGGTCGACGATTACGGCTCCCGCGCGGCCGTGCCGGCCCGTGCGGTACGGCGGCGGCTCAACGTCGAGGGGCTGGAACAGGACCGGCACGACAGTCTCGCGCCCTTCGGAATGCCCGTCGTCAATGGGCGTCACCCGGATCGGCGCGCAGCGCCGCCCGGCGGGAATCGTCACGACGCCGGGCAGCGCCTCATAGTCCTCCCCGTTCGTGGCGGAACCGCGAAGGTAGTAGCGCACCTCCAGCGGCACGCCGAGGTTGCCGCCATCACGACGGACCTTGAAGCGGGCGGCGTTGACGCCGCGCGGCCCCCGCTCCTCACGCGCGAGGGCATCGACCCCAAAGATGTTGACCACCGGTGCGGCCGGGTTGGGTCGCACCCAGGTGATGACCGGCTGGGACCAGGCGACCGAGCCCAACTGGTCCATTGCCTTCGCATGGATCAGGTACAGCCCGGCCTCCACGTTGGGCCAGGCGACTTCGAACACCTGCTTCCGTCCCGGCGGAGGCGCGGCGATGAAATGCATGGCCTGCTCACCGACCTTGTGCCCATTGGCGAAAAACTCAACGAGTTGCACCCACCCGTCGGGGTCGGAGGCGGTGACGGCGAGCGGAATCTCCGCCGGCGCGGCGAAAACAGCGCCCTGCGCGGGCGCGGTAAAGGCAAGGTTGGGCCGTGTGTTGTCGTTGTCCAGGATCTCGGCAACGGCCCGAGTGCCCTGCCCGACCAGGTAACACCCGGGCGGCGGCGGATAGATCGCGGCACAGGCCAGTGGGAGGATTTGGATCTCGACCGTCTCCGTAGGCTCATGGATCAAGTCGTCGATGACGATGACCAACACCTGCGAGGAACGCTCTCCCTCCGGGATGATGACCTCGCGGGGCAGATGCTCGTAGTCCACCCCGTTCGTGGCGGTCCCGCCGATGTGGCAGGCAACATGCAGGGCATGCCCGGTGGGGCCGGTGCGCGAAATGGTGAAGACGGCGGGCACCGGTAGCGCGCGGGACCACGGGTGCAGTTCCCGGGTGGTGGGGTGGGTGGCTTCAACCGTTACAACGTTCTGCTCGAAGAACTCGCCGGTTTGCGCCTCGACGGCAAGCGTGGCGGCACCCCAAAGGGCTCCTGCCTGGAAAACGGTCCGCATCATGAGAAATCTACCTTGCTCCTCTGCCGCCATGTTCGCGAAAAATGCGGGGACACTCAACCATAGAAGGGGGAAAGTTGCAGAATTTGGGTATATCTACTACGAT
>CAZTAB010000141.1:0-2906 GCA_964611475.1 uncultured Verrucomicrobiota bacterium
CGGGCGGCGGCAACAACCCACCACCCAGGGAGGCGATCCACGGGCAGTCACGGTCATCGTCCCGTTCTTCAACGAGAAAAAAAGGCTTGGAAAAAAACTGGACAACTGCCTTGGTATCGAATATCCGGCCGACCGCATCGACTTCCTCTTTGTCTCAGACGGATCCACCGACGGCGGAGACAAACTGGTGACCGCCTGCGACGATCCGCGCGTCCGCCTGCTGCGCCTCCCCGAAAACCAGGGCAAGGCGGCCGCGATGAATGCAGGGGCAGCCACCGCCACGGGAGAATTAATTCTCTTCACGGATGCCGGAAGCCTCATCGGGCAAACCGCCCTCAAAGCCGCATTGCCGCACTTGCACGACCCACGGGTCGGTTGCGTCTGCGGCATCTACCGGAACGAGATGCATGGGAAATGGAACGCCTGGAAAGCCTCCTCCGCATACCTCGGCGTCGAGATGAGGTTGCGGACATGGGAAAGCGCAACCTGGACCGCTGTCGGCGGAACAGGCGCGCTGCTGGCGCTACGGAAAAAAGATTACACCCCGCTCCCCAAAGGCGTCCTCAATGATGACTTCGTGCTCACCGCCCGCCAAGCCGCTGCAGGCAATCGGGTGATTTATGAACCCGGGGCCGTCGCAGTCGCCTCAACCCCCCCAGATGTATCCAAAGCGTTGCGCCGGCGCGCCCGCATATCTTGCGGGAACTGGCAAATGCTTTCTTGCCTGCCAAAGCTTCCCGAGTGGCGTTCCCGGTTCGCCGCATGGGTCTTCATTTCACACAAGCTTCTCCGGATGATCCTGCCGATTCCAATTTTCGCGTTATGGGCCGGCCTGGGCATTCTTGCCCCCGTGCTGTTCTGCGTCCTCACAGCCAGCTTTGCCGTCCTGCTGCTCCTCGCGGGCCTGGGTCTACGCCTGAATTCCCGCCTCATCGAAAGCAATCCCCTCGGCATCGTTCCACTCCTCTTGTTGAACTTCTTCGCAATCTGCCAGGGAACGCTTCAGCACCTCCGGCGACGCAGCGTCGAATGGTGATGATTCGACGAAGGCTCTTTGCATAGCAGTTTTCCACCCCCGTCATCTTCCTTACGCCGCTGCCGCCGGGAACGAAGCCCTCACTCGTTTCTCCCTCGCGCACCCGCCACCGTTTTTGAAACGCCCGCTCAGGAAAATCCCGGCACAATGCCCCGTGAAGGCGGAACCTATCGCTTTACAAGAGGACAGACTAGCGTGTACTTTTAATGGGTTCTTCATGGAAGCTGGGGAACTCAAGCTTCAAAACGCGTCGTGAAGGCGGTCAAGATTTATCACAACGCAGCTGCACACGGAACGGAAGCGACCGCCGAGCTACGGAGGCAACAAGGCGACCTGATCCAACCCTGCAGGACAATCAAGGCACGGAACCTTGGGAAAAAGAGAAAAAACCGCGATTCAGCCCACCCGCTCGGAAGACTATCCCGAGTGGTATCAGCAGGTCATTCGCGCCGCCGGCATGGCGGAAAACAGCCCGGTGCGCGGCTGCATGGTCATCAAGCCCTGGGGATATACGTTGTGGGAAAACATCCAGAACGCTCTCGACGGCATGTTCAAGGCGACCGGGCACGTAAACGCCTACTTTCCTCTCTTCATCCCGCTTAGCTTCCTTGAGAAGGAGGCCGAGCACGTGGAGGGCTTTGCCAAGGAGTGCGCCGTCGTCACCCACCATCGCCTGGAAGGTGGCGAGGACGGCAAACTCGTTCCGTCCGGCGAACTCGAGGAACCCCTCGTCGTTCGGCCAACATCGGAAACCATTATCGGGGCCTCCTACGCAAAATGGGTGCAGAGCTACAGAGACCTCCCGATCCTCATCAACCAGTGGGCCAACGTCGTCCGCTGGGAGCTTCGTACCCGTCTGTTTCTCCGAACCGCGGAGTTTCTTAGGCTGTTGGTGCACACCGCGCTCGAAACAATGGAGTATGCCTTTGAAGAAACTCTGAAAATGCTGTAGGTCTACAAGACCTTCGCGTAGGAGTACATGGCCGTTCCGGTGCTCACGGGGGAAAAGTCCGCAGGCGAGCGCTTTCCGGGAGCCGAAAACACCTTCTGCATCGAGGCGATGATGCAGGACCGAAAGGCTCTCCAGGCCGGCACCAGTCATTTCCTCGGCCAGAATTTCGCCAAAGCATCCGGCATCGAGTTTCAGAGCCGCACAGGGGCTCTTCAACACGCATGGACGACCTCCTGGGGCGTATCCACCCGGCTCATCGGTGGGATGATCATGGTGCACGGTGACGACAACGGAATGATCATGCCGCCCCGCCTTGCGCCGAGCCACGTGGTGCTCTTGCCCATCCTGCGCAAGAACAATGAAGACGAAGCGGTGCTTGCGTACTGCCGAACCATCGCAGAACAGGTCAGCGAACAAACCTATGACGGAAAACCCGTGCTAGTCGAAGTGGACGATCGCGACCTGAACGCCGGGGAAAAGAGTTGGGAATGGATCAAGAAAGGCATCCCTGTCATTGCGGAGGTCGGGCCGCGCGACATGGCCGGGAACACAGTCTTCGTCTGTCGCCGCGACCTTGGCCGCGGCGAGAGGTTTGGCCAGAACAAGGATGAGTTTTCCGGATCTGTCGGCGACCTCCGCGCGGACATCCAGTCCGCCCTCTTCAAGCGGGCACTGGCCGGCCGGTTGGAAAACTCGCGGGAGTTCGACCATTGGGACGATTTCCAGGCCTTCTTCACGCCGCAGAACAAGGAGAAGCCGGAAATCCACGGCGGATTTGCTCTCGCGCACTGGTGTGAAAATCCCGCGTGCGAACAGAAAATCAACGATGCACTGGCGGTTACCATCCGCTGCATTCCCACCGACAACACGTCAACTCCTGGCACCTGCATCGCTTGCGGCGGTTCAAGCCCCCGCCAC
>CAZTAB010000142.1:0-4178 GCA_964611475.1 uncultured Verrucomicrobiota bacterium
GGAATCGATGTTCTGCTGAACGAGGAGTCCGCCCCGGACATCTGGCAGCAGGCCAACGAGCAACTCGCCGACCGCGATGTCGCAGGCATTGCCCGGGACTTCAAGGTCGAAGTCATCTGCACCACCGACGACCCCGTGGACGACCTTGCACCACACCGAGCTATCGCCGAGTCCGACTTTCCCGCTCGCGTGTTTCCCGCGTTCCGCCCGGATAAGCTTCTACGAATCGGCGAACCGGCGTTCTTCAACGATTACGTCGACCGCCTTGCCGTCACGGCGGACACCGAGATCACCGGCCTGGGAGACCTGCTCGACGCATTTCGGTCGCGGCACGACTTCTTTCATCAGCATGGATGCCGGCTTTCCGACCATGGGATTACGCGCGCCTTCCCCGACTTCTGCGGCGAAACGGAAGCATCCTCTATTTTCGACCGAGCGCGGGGCGGTGCTCAGATTGACCCTCAGGACGCGGACCGGTTCAGCGCCTTTATCATGGACATTTCCGGGCGGCTCGACGCGGAGAAGGGATGGGTCAAGCAGCTCCATCTCGCGGCCATGCGGAACACGAACACCCGGCTGTTTTCCGCTCTGGGCCCCGATACCGGATTCGATTCGATTGACGACGCCCCGCAAGCCCGGGCGCTCGCAGCCTACCTGGACCGCCTGGACCAGGACGACCGGCTTCCAAAGACCATTCTCTACAACCTCAACCCCGCGGACAACTACTTGTTCGCATCAATGATCGGGAACTTCCAGGATGGATCAGTTCCAGGCAAGCTGCAGTATGGATCGGCCTGGTGGTTCCTGGACCAGCTTGAAGGCATGACCTGGCAAATGAATGCCCTTTCGAACTGCGGTTTGCTCTCCCGTTTCGTCGGGATGCTGACCGATTCCCGCTCCTTCATGTCCTACCCCCGCCACGAGTACTTCCGCCGGTTGCTCTGCGAACTACTCGGCCGGGACGTGGAGCGGGGCGAGATCCCGGACGACTTCGACCTGCTGGCGCCGATGGTACGTAATATCTGCCACGACAATGCCGAGCGCTACTTCGATTTCTGCCGCGTTGAGCCAACCGCGGCAACCTGACAGGAGATATGTCATGCGAAAGAGTGAAAATCTGCAAATGCCGGTGACCCTCGGTCTGTTGCCCAGTTTCGGTTTTGGCGACCGTATCGGGCTGGCCACCGCTGGGCATGTGAAGGCAATGCGCCAGTCCGGCGAAGGAATCGCACCCATCTTTCCGCAGCAATCCATCCGGGAAATGACGCGCACCCGTCGCGATCCAGACGGCGTAATGCTGGATGCCCTGCGTGGAGCCCACGAGTCCGGATGGCAAGGCCTGACCGGAGCTGACGCGGACCACCTGAAAACAGCGGAGGACGCAGACCACACTGCGGGGGCCGGATTCACCTTTTTCACCATCGACCCGTCCGACCATGTCGACCAGAAGGCTGATCACTACGACGACGAAATTCTGTCGGAAAAGTTCGGGGCCATCGCGGGCGAATTTCCCTGGGTTGACGAGTACATCGGGGAGGAAAGAACCCTGCCCTCGGGCACCGTGATCCGCTTCGATGAACGCTCGGTTCGGCGGGCGGCGGTCAAATATGGAATTGCGCTGCGGGAGGCAATCCGCCTGGCCTCTTACATCCACAAGAAATGCGAAATGCTTGGAACAGCCTACGAGCTGGAAATCAGTGTCGACGAAACCGAGCAGCCGACCACGCTTGTCGAACACTACATTGTGGGCGACCAATGCCGCGTAAATGGAGTTCGTCTCGTTTCACTCGCCCCGCGATTCATTGGTGAACTTGAAAAGGGCGTGGATTACATCGGCGACGTGAACGCCTTCGAGCGCTCCGTGGTGGATCACGCCACGATCGCTGAGATGCTCGGCCCTTACAAATTGAGCCTGCACTCAGGCTCCGACAAAATATCGATCTACACAGCGTTTGCGCGGGCCACGGCCGGCCGGTTCCACGTGAAAACCGCGGGAACCTCCTACCTGGAAGCGCTCCGGGTCGCCGCGCGGGAAGATGCCCCGTTGTTCAAGCGAAGCTGCGAGTTTGCACGCAGCCGGTACGACGAGGACCGGGCCACATACCATGTCCATGCGACCCTCGACACGGTTCCCGACGCCGACGCCTGCGGCGACGTGAAAACCCTGGAGAAGGTCTACCTTGAATGCTGGGAGGATGTGCCTGAAGGAAAGGGCTTTACGGAGGCCGGACGACAGATCCTCCACTGTACCTTCGGCTCCGTCTTGACCGACGACGTCCTGGGGCCGGCGCTCCGACAATGCCTGGAGAAACATCCCGACACCTACACCGACCTCCTGGGCATCCATTTTTCCCGGCATCTCGACGCGCTGCGCGCCGGCATGCCGGGATTGGAGGAGACTACGGGATGATTTCCGGTTCAATTCTCTTCGCCCTCCTGCTCGTCCTCTTCATCGTAGTGGCAGGCATCTACAACGGCCCGGTGCTGCTGCGCAACCAGATCTGGAATGCGTGGGCGCAAATCGACGTGCAGCTGAAAAGTCGGCATAACCTCATCCCCAACCTGATCGAGACGGTCACCGGATTCACCGCACACGAGAAGGAAACGATCGACACGATAACCAAGGCCGGCTCGCTCGCAGAGCGGAACGTCCCGAGGGCAGGGTTTTGATTCGCATCCGGAACGCTCGTATCCTCGATCCCGTTGCGTCGCGCGACGAAGTGGGTGATGTTTTCATTCGGGATGGTGTAATCGTCGAACCGCCGGAAGCCATTCCGGACGACATCGAAACCATTGCCGCCGACGGACTGTGGCTCGCCCCAGGCTTCTGGGACCTGCACGTCCACCTCCGGGAGCCCGGAGGAGAGGCAGCGGAGACGGTGGCATCGGGATCCGCCTCAGCGGTACGGGGGGGGTTCACCACGATCGTGTGCATGCCAAACACGCTCCCCGCGCTCGACGTGCCCGAGCAGATTGCATTTGTCCTGGACCAGGGCCGAAAGGCAAACCTTGCCAGAGTCTTCACCACAGGGTGCATCACACGTGGACGAACGGGACGTGAGCTGGCGCCCCTTGGGGAGCGCGCGGATGCCGGTGCCGTCGCATTTACCGACGATGGCTGCACGGTCCCCAACGACGAGGTCATGAGACAGGCCATGATCACGGCCCAGGGGCTGGACATTCCGATTATGGATCATGCGCAGGATTCGGAAATGGAGAAGCGGGGCGTCATGCATGAAGGCGAGTTTTCCCGAACGCATGGCCTGCCGGGCATCCCGGCGGAGGCGGAGGAAAAAATCGTTGCTCGCGACGCTTCGCTTGCGGTCGAGACAGGCTGCCGGTTCCACATCCAGCACATGACCTCGGGCGGAAGCGTGCAAATCCTGGAGGAGGCCCGGGTAAACGGCGCTCGCATCACCGCTGAACTCACACCGCATCACCTCGCGCTGTGTGATGCGGCTGTCGACCCCGAGGACGCGAACTACAAGATGAACCCGCCCCTTCGCAGTGCGGGCGACCGCAACCAATTGACAGGAGCCCTTCTGGACGGACAGATCGAGATCTTCGCCACGGACCATGCCCCCCATTCCAAGGAGGAGAAGTCGCGCGGTTTTCTCGAGGCACCATTCGGAGTGCTGGGCCTGGAAACGGCCATCGGCATCACATACTCGGTCCTGGTCAAGACCGGGCGCATGACGCCCCTTGACTGGGTGGCCCGATGGACCACCCGACCGGCGGGAATCATGGGCATGCCAACGCCGACGCTGGTCCCCGGCTCCCCGGCGGACCTTGTCCTGGTCGACCCCTCCGAGGAATGGGTCGTCAACCCGGATGACTTCGCGTCCCGCTCCCGGAATACGCCGTTCACAGGCTGGAGGCTGACGGCGCGGGCCATCCGGACGATTCGGGACGGGAGGACCGTCTGGCAGGCCTAGGTTCCTATCCTGGAGATTTCACGATACGATCCCCCGAGGCAACCCAATGGCACACCCGCGGCGGAAGAACTTTGCGTAGGAGGAAGACAAGACACGCGGCCAGGGCGATCGCCCCCCCCCGCATGTGGCGCGTCACGCATCACCCGCCAGCGTTGACAGTGCACAAGGGTCGTGGCATGATCCGGGCCGCGAAGCTGTAAGGAGGGAGAAACATGCCGATGCAGGTAGGCGGTGAGGGCGAGG
>CAZTAB010000143.1:0-2757 GCA_964611475.1 uncultured Verrucomicrobiota bacterium
GGGAGAGCCGTGGAGAGTGCAGATGAACGCGGACATCAAGGCGGAGGCGGCCGAGCACGACAACATCACGAAGGTATTCAAGGACGCCCAGAATGACACGCTGAAACAAAGGGCCCACGTGGAAGAGCTTGTCAGCGCCGACGTCGACCTGATCCTGATCAGCCCCAAGGAGGCCCAGCCGCTCACCGAGCCGGTGGCAAAAGCATACGAGTCCGGCATCCCGGTCATCGTGCTGGACCGGGCCGTGCTCGGCGACAAATACACGTGCTTCATCGGCGCGGACAACGTGAAGATCGGGAAGGCAGCAGGAGCGTGGATCGCAGAGCAGATCGAACCGGACGCGAAAATAGTCGAGCTGCAGGGGCTGATGACCAGCGTTCCCGGGCAGGACCGCCACAACGGGTTCATCAAGGGGCTCGGCGGAAAAGGCCAGGTTGTTTTCGCGGCGGACATGAAGTGGCTTGAGCCGGAAGCGCGGAAAGAAATGGACTCGGCACTCGCCCGGTTCGATGACATTGACATCGTGTATGCGCACAACGATCCCGGCGCACACGGGGCGTATCTGGCGGCAAAGGCTGCGGGACGCGAAAAAGACATCCTGTTCGTGGGCGTCGACGCCCTTCCCCACGAAGGCGTCGCCTATATATCGCAGGGTATACTTGACGCAACATTCCAGTATCCAACGGGAGGAGAAGAAGCGATAAGGACCGCGCTGCAGATTCTCCAGGGCGAGGACATCCCGAAACAAATCATACTGGGATCCCGCATTTTCCATTCCGGAAATGTCGAGAACGGCGGCGAAGCCCTGAATTGACAGGCTGCAAGGATCAGCGAGCCAATGGACACCGGCGCGGTAGCGAGGCGCTTCCAGCGCCTGTTCGGAAAGAGCCCGCTTATGATTCGGGCCCCGGCACGTGTGAACCTGATCGGAGAGCACACCGATTATAATGACGGGTTCGTCCTGCCCGCGGCGATCGATTTCGAGCTGGCGTTTGCCGTCGGCACGAACAACGCCAACCGACTGCGGCTTTTTGCCGAGGATCTCGACGAGTCATTCGAACATGACCCCGGGGACCTCAGGGTCACCGGCTGCGGCTGGGCAAACTATTTCCTCGGCGTACTGGCACAATTCCAGAAACGGGGAATTGGCGGCACCGGATTCGATTGCGTATTCGGGGGCAACATACCGATTGGGGCTGGCCTTTCCTCTTCCGCCGCCCTTGAAGTCGGGTTTGCCATCGGGGTAAACCACCTGACCGGCGCGGGAATTGACAACATCTCCCTGGCAAGGATGGCGCAGGCCGCGGAGCATGAGTACGCCGGCGTCCGGTGCGGAATCATGGACCAGTTCGTGTGCCTGATGGGAAAGGCAGGCCAGGCCATGAAGCTGGACTGCCGCTCGCTGGAGTTCGAGTACTGCCCGGCGAACCTGCTGCCGCACTACAAGATCGTGCTATGCAACACGAACGTGGAGCACGAACTCGCCATGTCCGAATACAACACGAGGCGACGGGAATGCGAACAAGGCGTCGAGCTCCTGCGCCAGCACGAGTCTTCGATCCGGTCGCTCCGTGATGTCTCGCTCGAGCTCCTCCTGGAGCACCGCGGCGGGATGGATCCCAGCGTCTTCCGTCGCTGCAAGCATGTCCTGGAGGAAAACAAACGGGTGATGGAAACCTGCGATCACCTCCGAAGGAAAGACATTGCAGCCGTGGGGCAGACCCTGCACCAGTCCCATGCAGGCCTGAAGAACGATTACGAGGTGAGCTGCGCCGAGCTTGATATTCTTGAGGAGATTGCGCGGGAAGACGATGCCGTCGCCGGTTCAAGAATGATGGGCGGTGGCTTCGGAGGCTGTACGATCAACATCGTACAATGCGACGAGGTCGACCGCTTTTCCGAGAGCATCCGGAGGGAATATACGGCGCGAACGGGAAGGGCGCCGGCAATCTACGCCGCAAGCATGACCAACGGGGCATCCATCCAGGAAACCTGAACCGGCCAGAGCAGGGGGGGGAAGGCGTCCATCCTCCTCCCATACTCCATGCCCGGCTTGACGCCGGGGATCCCGTGATCGGCATCCAGAATTCTTGACCCCGGCTCGAATGTTCTGGAGACTTCGGGCCCATGAAGCCGTTTATCATGTTTACGAAGCATCTGGAGGGATACGACATCCCCCAGATCATCGACGCGCTCAAGCGCAGCGGCGTGGAAGGCGCAGACCTCTGTGTTCGCCCCGGCTACCCCGTCAATCCGGAAAACGCGGGCGCCCAACTCCCCGCAGCGGCGAAACGGTTCGCCGACGAAGGTCTATCCATTCCGCTGGTGACGTCCCCGGGCGAATTCGACGACCCCGGGAACCCCCAGGCCCAGCCCTTGTTCGAGGCGTGCGGCGAGGCAGGGGTCCGCTTTCTAAAGCTGGGGTACTGGTTCGTCCAGAACGAAGACTACTGGACCACCCTGGATGACTGCCGCCGAAAAATCGAAGGCTTCGCGAAACTTGCGGAAAAAACCGGGGTGCGGGCCCTTGTTCACAATCACTCGGGGTCCAGCATGGGACTGAACTCCAGCGCGGTCATGAGACTTGTGGAAGGATTCGACCCGAAGCTGGTCGGGGTGTTCGGAGACGTCGGGCACCTGACACTGGTTGGCGAGCCCTACCCGATGGCGTTCAACATTGCAGAAAAATACCTGGCCGCAGTCGCATTCAAGGACCTGGTCCGGCAGCGGTACCAGGAAAACGGTGCCATCAAGTGG
>CAZTAB010000144.1:0-8595 GCA_964611475.1 uncultured Verrucomicrobiota bacterium
GTTTGTATCGGCCCTCCGGTAGAAACCGCATCGCTTCCCGGGAGCTGGAGTCACCCGCTGTAAAGGAAAGGAGCTCTCCATGCCCCTCCAGCTTCACTCGCACTGAACCGCTGTTTGAGCGTGCCTCCGCCGTGACATATACCCAGCGTCGCTTGGGGCTCCGGAAACGATAGGTTTTCGATCCGTGGATCGTCTCGTCCTCGGCCCGCAGAAGTTCCCATACGAGATTATTCAGAATCTTGATTCCCTGAAATTCCTTTGCCTGACCGGGCCAATGCACGGGCGTTTCGGTGGGTTTTCCTCCCGAAGCGCCGTCCGGAAGCACGGGTTTCGTACGGATGACATAGTCACCCGGCGGTAGATCCGCCGCATCAAGGACCACATGGACGGCGGAATATGCGGGCTGATGAACCCTGACCTGTCCGGGAATCAACTCGACCCCATCCGCGTCTGTCATTCGAACTTCGAGGGTGGATCCTTTGGGCGCGTCAGCCCACACCACGATTCGTCCCGGTTCGGGCATGATTTCGATTTGGTTGGCTGCCGAATTGGTGGCGCACGCAAGCAGGAGGGGCAGTAGAATGTTTGTTCGGTATTTCATGAACCCAGTGGGCACTCTTTCTTTAAAATAGCTTGAGAACCCGCTGCTGCAGGCTGCTCTTCTTTCCACATTTG
Source organism: uncultured Verrucomicrobiota bacterium (assembly GCA_964611475.1). Classification (GTDB taxonomy): domain Bacteria; phylum Verrucomicrobiota; class Kiritimatiellia; order SLOV01; family SLOV01; genus CAUZEO01. Next base: position 676 of record CAZTAB010000144.1, read on the forward strand.
AAGAGTGGCCTCAAAGGCTTCCACTGTGCGCTCGATATCCGTCTGCGAATGAACGGCGGAGACCCAGCCGCCGGGGGCGGGCGCCAGGTCTGCGCCCCCGAGGAGCATGCCCGCACGGATGGCAAATACCTCCGCTTGTGTGGTTCCATTCTTGATCACCTCGTAGGGGACGTCGCCCGAATGGATGTTGTCGAGTGAAACGTCTTCGTCCCGGCAGTTTGGGAAGACATGAAATTCAGAATACTGTCCATAAACAAGCCAGTTCAAACCCTGGTTTTCGATCGCATGATTCATCCCCGATCGGAGCTTCTCGGCGCTTTCGTTCATGATCCGATGGGGTTCTCCGGTTGCAATCAACTTGAGCGCGGCGATTCCCGCGCTCGCGCAGAGGGGATTGGCATTCGATGTGCCGAAGTGCATGACCCTTTGATCCCGGTTCCACTCGGGATCGTCCCGGTGGGTCATTACGTCCATGATGTCAGACCGCCCGGCAACGGCGGCCCCCGGTAATCCTCCCGCCACGGCCTTGGCAAGCAGCGTGAGATCCGGGGCGATGCCGATCACCGCCTGCGCCCCGCCCGGCGAAACGCGAAAGCCGCTGATCACTTCGTCGAGAATCAGGAGTGTGCCGTGTTCGGCGGTGATCCGGCGAATGGCCCGGACGTACTCCGGCGTCGAAGGCACCCGGCCGAAACTGGAGCCAGTCGACTCAAGGATCACCGCGGCAATGTCGTCGTGGTTCGCGAGGAGTGTCCGGAGTTGCTCCTCGTTGTTGGGTGGGCAAAGAAGAATGTTCTCATCCATGGAGGCCGGAACGCCCGCGGGAAGGGACCCGTCGAAGTGGGAATGCACGGCATAGGCGATCTGGTCGTGCCAGCCGTGAAAGTGCGAGTGGAAGCGAACGATCTTGTTCTTCCCGGTGAAGGCCCGCGCGATGCGCATGGCCAGAAGGCTTGCCTCGGTTCCGGAATTGGTGAAGCGGACTTTCTCGGCGGATGGGATCAGCTCCGTGATCAGTTCCGCCCACTCCACCTCGAGGTTGTGGGACGCGCCATAGTGAGTACCCCGGGAAAGCTGTTGGGAAACGGCTTCGGTGATGATGGGATGATTGTGCCCGAGGATCAGCGCGCCATGGCCGCCAAAATAGTCGATGTACTCATGTCCATCCACATCCCACTTTCTGGATCCGTGTGCGCGTTCGATGTAGATGGGATGCGGCAGCATGTAGCGAGCGTCATGGGTTACCCCGCTGGGGAACAATTGGCGAGAGCGGCGGTACAGGGTCGCAGACCCGGGGGTTTTTCGGGAATACCGGCGGGCAACAGATGTGAGACTGTTTCTCATGCAACGGTTTGATCCGCTCTCGGGAAGCTTGCCATTCTAACTTGGCGAAACAGCGGTCGAAGGATCGTGGGCAGGAAGCATGGGGTGCCGCCGCCGGCCCGCTTCGCTCTATATATAGTAAGCGTCTTCGGCCCGGTGATGCCTAATACCGTGTCGTGTCGAGTTCGTAGAGCTCTCGCTCCATCTCCACCGTTCGCTCTATTTCCCGCAAAAGGTGCAGAGGTTGGGACAGGTATTCTTGAAGTGATTTCTGGTCGTCTCCGCCGCCGGCCGCCTTCGTGGCCGAATCGCCATAGGTCCCGATTCCGGGAGTGCTCTGTAATATTCGTTGTGACGTCTGAGGCATGTAAAAGCAAATGTACCCGTCATAGCCAATCTGTTTCAGGATGCGAACGATCTCGCGGAAGTCTGCATGGCCGGTCCCATGTGCCATGTGATTGGATTCATTAAAGTGATAGTGCTTGATATGTCGGCCGGCCGTCTGGATCGCCTGAAGGATCGAGGCTTCGCCGATATTCATGTGAAAATTGTCCGGCTGCACGCCCAGGTTGGGGATTTGCAATTCGTCGATGTAGTTGACCGCCTCGATGACGGTTGTCAGGACGCCGGGAAGGCCTTCGTAGCAGTTCAAGGGCTCCAGCAGGATCGTGATGCCACGCTGCGCGGCATGTTCGCAGATTTCGCAAATGGAGTCTTTGAAATGCTTGCGCAGTTCGGAGATGGAATCCTCCGGAAAGGGCAGTTGCGGGATGGCGGGCTGGGCGGCGCATATCTCAATGAAGCGTGCGCCAATGTCGGCGGCAAGGTCGACGGTGTCCTGCGCGTACTGAACGGCCAGCCGACGTTTCGCCGGATCAGGACTGGCCAGGAGCCGCTCCTCACCCGCATGGTAGTATCCCCATGCCGCGAGGATTTCGGGGACTTCCAGTCCAAAGTCTTTCGCCCGTTTCCGCCACTCCGCGCCGTTCATTCGTTTCGGATCACCGGGCAGGTCGATGCCGTCATATCCGATTTCCTTCACGGCCTGGAAAACCTCCTCTGGCGTTTCCAGGACGTTGTGGCCAACCCAGGACAGTGTATCCGACGAGATAGTGTACTTGAAACCCATTCAATACTCCTTTCAGTGAGAACAAAGAATCTTCACGAATGCACGGATTGGTGAGGACTGGCGTCGACTAGCGGCTTTCTCTTCCCCGGAACGTATCGACCCCGACTTTCACGGCCGAGTGCAGTTGAGCGCAATCGGTCCCGTAGCTCATGAACCGCATGCCCTGGTCGAGGCGCCTGTTTAATTCTTCCGGCGTGCCCGCTCCGATACCAACCGCAACGCCGGTTTTCTTGCTTAACTCCACCGCGCGGTCGATCTCCTCCTCGATCTCCGGCATCGGCAGGTTCAGTGGATTCAATCCCATGGAGTAGCAAAGATCGAAGGGGCCGAAGTACAGTGCATCGACGCCTGGAACCGACATGATTTCTTCAAGGTTCTCCAGTGCCTCCTTTGTCTCCAGGATGAAGGTGACAAGCATGTGCTCGTTGGCGCGCGCCAGGTAGTCATCGTAGTCCAGCGTGTAGCGCGAGGCCCGGAGCGGGCCGCAGCCGCGCGTGCCCTCGGGCGGGTATCGCGTCGCCTTGACGATCGCTTCCGCGTCGGCCGCAGTCTTGATCATGGGAGCGAAGACCCCCATGGCCCCGGCATCAAGGGCCTTCTGAATATCGTGCGGCACGTCAACGGACGGGCGCACCAGGGGGATGGTTTCCGTGCCGTTCATGGCCATCATCATGTATTCGAGATCTCTGGAGTCGATGGAGGTATGCTCCATCTCCAGGGCCAGCCAGTCGAATCCCGAATGAGCGAGGAGTTCCGTCACGTGGGGGCTGGCCAATCCGACCTGCAGGCCGATAACCGATTCGCCGTTCAACAATTTTTGTCGTACCTGATTGTCTCTCATTCGCTAACTCCATGAAGCTATTGTCATCGCCTTCATCCTAGTCTGCCGCCAGACTATAATGAAGGCTTTTGTTTTTTGATCTCCCGCACCAGTTCCTGCGCCCTCTCCAGGGACGCGTTTTTCTCTTCCAGCATTCGCTGCCGGAGCTCGGGCAGGATTTCAGGTCTTGGTCGCACGGTGACATACAGTGCGCGGCTTGACAGGGTTTCATCGATTGCCTGGGCCACGCGACGGATATCCGGCCCCGGGGTGGTCGACAGCCAGCTGGCGTTTTCGGATACGGGCTGATAACGGAAGTCTCCTGAAAGTCGGATGCGATCGGAGTGGTTTGGCAGGCCCCGATGCACGGTACGGCAGGCGAATATGACCGTGCCGCCGGGCACGTAGACGTCGGTTGCCCATTCCAGGTCCCTGGGATCGAGACCGTACGATTTGCTGTCCGCGTCTTTGGACGAGCTGGCCCCAATGCCTTCGCTTTGAAGAATTCCCCGCTTGTGCGTGCAGGGCGAGACGGCAAGTCCTCCGACCGGGATGTCAATGCCCATCAGGGCTACCCAGGCCGTGTAGAAGGTTTTGGCCTGATAGCCCAGCTTGGGATCACCATCCTGGTGAGCACCGACGCCTCGGGGCGCCTCTTTGCCCGGTTCCGGATATACCACCCGGATCAGCTGCTGGTCCCAGACTCGGACCGGTTCCCGGCTGACGGTTTCGATCACCGAAATGATTTCAGGCGAGTGTGCGACTTCCCGGAAGGAATTGAGCCGGACGATTTGATCGTATACGGCCATCCACTCCGCCTCGGTAGGTTCGGGCCCGCCGCTCCAGATGGGTTCCACATGGCCGTCGTCCTCGAGGATCCGATGCTTCCTCAGCAGCCCCATGATGTCGTTCTTCGCCCGCAGGATTCGGTCAGGATCCACGAGCCGGCGAAAGTACAGGTACCCAGCGTCGTCCATTCGTTCCCGCAGTACGCCCGCGTCCGCGAGGTCCGCTGACGAATCGATCATGGTGGAAAACCCCGCGTCCTCCATTTTCTTTTTATTCATTTCAGTAGACGGCAAAACCCAGCACTTTTTTTTGCTCGAGTGTTAATCCTTCGATCTCCTCGGGAGTCAGCGCCTTCACCTCGGAATAATCCGATGGCGCCGGGAGGATCCCGAGCAGTTTTTTTGCGTCGTCCGACATGTTCTGAATTGCCTCCGGCGGGAGGAGTCGGGCGGAGTCCGTGATACCCTTGATCCATGAACGCTGGAAGTAGGCGAGCACGCACCACCTCGGGGCGTCTCCATAGTTGACACCTCCCTGGTGCCACAGGGCGGCATCCCAGAGGACTGCCGAACCCGCCGCCGCTTCCAGCTGGATCGCGCCCGACACATCGAGATCCGGGTCTGGCACCTGCCGCGACAGATGCGATCCGGGCCACACGGTCGAGGTCCCGTTTTCCTTGGTGAAGTCCGTCAGGCACCAGACCACGTTCAGGGCCATCGGGTAATGGCATCCGTTGGTGAACGGGGTCACGGCGTAGTCTTGCCGGTCTACATGGACCTGGAAGCCCTTGCGTTCGTCCCGCTTCCCCGTGGGCATCGGCACGCGGATGTTGGCATCGTACAGGAATGCATCATACCCGAGAATTGAACGCACAACCTCCACAACCGGGGGATTGAGAAAGAATTCATAGAAGTGGGGATGTTTGCCGACGATGACATGCGCATTTCGCAGATTCTCGGTCTGGGTCCCCGTGCCGCGGGCAACCGATTCCTCGCGGGCCAAAATTTCCTCGACTGCATTGCGCGCTGCGGCCACCTCGCCGGCAGCCAGTGCATCCGGAATGATTGCGAATCCCGACTCCTCAAGTTGGTTTACGAAGGGTTGCATTGTACGCTCAGAGATCCACCCGGTACAATGGCTCCAGTCCCCGGGCGATGAGGTCGACGTTCTCGGCCACCATGGCGGAGCGAGCCTTCGCGGTCCCGGTGGTGCCTCCCGAGGTGTGAGGGGTCACGACAACATTCGGGAGCTGGTAGACGGGGAGGCTCGAATCCGGAGGCTCGGCGGCAAACGCATCAAGGCCTGCTCCGCCCAGGTCTCCCGCCAGGAGGGCCTGATACATGGCGTCTTCGTCCACCAACGCGCCCCGCGCGATGTTGATGACGCAGGCTGTTTTTTTCATCAGCCCCATTCGCCGGGCGTCGAGGATGTGCCGCGTCTCGTCGTTGAGATGTAGATGGAGCGAAAGGTAGTCGGAGTCCGCGATGACCTGATCCATGTCGTCTGGTGTCCCGAGAAACTCCGGCTGAATCTCATCGAGAATCTCCTGCTCAATAGGCCGGACGTCGATGGCCCGAATGCGCATCCCGAACGGCTTCGCCCTTCGCGCCAGCTCCTGCGCGCTGGCTCCGAAGCCGATGAGCCCGAGCACGGCACCCTCCAGGGCGAACCCCACTGGCTGGTACAGGATGCCCGCATCGAAGTTTGTTCGACATTCGTGATAGAACCGCGAAAGCATCAGGATGTACATCATCGCGCATTCCGCGAGAGCCACGCTGCTGAATTCGCCGGGGCAGTGGGAGATCATGAAGCCCTTGGTCTTCATGTGTGGGATGTCGACTTTGTCCAGCCCGGTTCCCATGATTTGCCACAGTTTCGCGTCCGTTGCGGCGTTGTACATCTCCTCGGTTCCCACCGATCCACCCGTATCGATCACGACTTCGCGACCGGCAAATTGCTCCGGGATTGGCTTTTCATGATCAAAAATCGCCAGATCATGACGGTCCCCGATCGCTTCCACGACTGCGTCTGTCCAGTGGTGGGTGCATGTCAGTTGAGGAAGGAAAATTACTTTTAGTTTTCTCAAGACGCTGCTCCTTCTTGTGATTTATCCGTGAGGCTACCAGATGCAGCAGAACACGACAAGAGCTGCGGGGTCTGGCCGGTCCGCGGAGTTGGCTCGCGTCTTATTGACTGCAGGGTGCGAGGAGGGAGTCAGGGTGCGGGCAATGTTACAGTATCTTGAACCCGGGCCTGCCAATCCCGGATCTGATCCGCCAGTTCGCGCACCCGGGTGCCGCCTTTTTCCTTCGCATACCGGTTCCGCATTTCGTGTGGATCCTCGTGAAGATTGTATAGCTCATGCTCGCCGAGGGGACTGCAGTTTAGTTTCCAGCCGTCTCGGCGTATGATCGTTCGGACGGGGTCGGTGGAGGCGGACCGGAAATCTTCAGGGGATGCCATTGCTTTCAGCCATGCCGGATAGCTTCCATCCTGGATTGACCCTGTGATCCCGTTGTTCGGGCCGTTCCACTGAATGAACACGGGATCCGGAGCGACCGGATCCCGGGACTCCATGATGGGGCGCAGGCTGGGTCCCTGCAGGTGGCCCGGGACCGGTTGACCCAGCAGGTCGAGCAGCGTGGGAACGAGGCTGATCTGGCTCACGGGGCCCGTGACCCGCCTGTGATCCCGTTGCCCAGGCAGACGAATGAGCAGCGGTACCCGGATCGATTCTTCGAACTGGACGCATTTCGCGATCATCCGATGACTCCCCATCATGTCGCCGTGATCCGACGTGAAGACGACGATCGTGTTGTCCCGCAGGCCGCATTCTTCCAGGGTCTGGAGGATGGTTCCGACGTGCGTGTCGACGAGGCTGCAGAGTCCCCAGTAGTTTGCGATCATCCGGCGCCAGTCGTCCTCCGTTTGTAAAGGCAGTCCGCTGTGTCCCCAGCGGAAGCAGGCCTCTTGCAGCAACCGGGTCTTCAGCGGCCGGTCCGGACCGGGAACATTGTCGAAGTTGGGCGGAAGAGGGATGTCTGCCGGGTCATGCTGGCCGTCCCGGGGGCCAAAGAACGGCATATGCGGCTCCAGGAAATTGGCGTAGAGGACAAACGGCCGGTCACGGTTGTCGCGAATGAATCGAGATGCCTCCCTCGCCAGAAACGCGGGCTTGCCGATCTCCTCGGGGAACCGCGCACATTGGGCGCGAGTGAATTTGGCTTCGCCGGCGGGGGTGAGACCCTGGGCGATCAGGAAATGGTGGTAGTCAGAGCGGGTGCCGGGATCGCGTCCTTCGCTGGAGCTGATATGGTAACCGTCCTCCGTGCCCAACCACTCCTCGAATCCGTGCTGGGGAAAAAGTTCGTCACCGAGGTGCCATTTCCCGAAATGGCCGGCAACGTACTCTCCATCCTGGATCATTTCCGGAAGACACAAGGTCTCGGGACGCAGCGGGATGTTGAGTTCGGTGCAGCCTGTCGTGTGGGGATACAGGCCGGTTAGAATGCTGGCACGCGCGGGTGTGCAGACCGGCTGGGTGACGTAGGTCCGGTCGAAGACAAAGCTCTCTTCCGCCAGCCGGTTGAGATTCGGCATCTCGATCTGTGAATTGCCGTAGGTGGCCAGGGTATTGGCCGCCTGTTCATCGGTATAGAGGAAAAGAAGGTTCGGTCTGGACATCAAGAACCCCGGTTCTGGTTGCGTCGCGCGGAGGATGTCATGCCGGCAGGAGACTACAGCATCCTGAGGGACGGGTCCATTGCGGACGGCACGCAGATTACAGTGCTTTTCCCGGATCCACGATATCACCGTGCGCTGGGCCAAATGCACGGTGGCTCCTGTAGTCGACGCGCAG
>CAZTAB010000145.1:0-35145 GCA_964611475.1 uncultured Verrucomicrobiota bacterium
GACGGATTTCCAACGTACTGCGAGGCCTGTGTGGTGAATGCAGTCGCCGTAAAAAAACAACAAAAAACGCATAAAATTCTCTTCATTTCCGACTCCTATTACCTTTCCTAACGCCTACCTCTGAAACCGCCAAGCTTCGTCCTGAGCCTTCATCCTTATAGGATTGGATCGCCTCCTGTCTACAAAAAAACGTATTTTTTTAATTTGATTTGGCAATAGATTTTTTTGTCAGTGGGGATCGGTATTTTGCTCTATTATCCGGGCCATCTCCTTAAGATTGTGGCCTAGCTGTTTTTGCCGATGACCCTACCCTAGTTGGGCCCCACCCTCGACGATCCAGGTCTTCGGGGCCCCCTCCGTCCCCGATCCCCAAATCGCCTCCTGTAAATACATCCTGCATCGACGGCGGCGTGCGGCACTTCCACGACGGAGCCCGGCTCGGAAAGATCTGCCCAGTGCCGGCCGAAAACTTCGAATTTTTCTTGGGCCCATGACGCATTGCGATGGGTCGGGCGCTCGACCGCCCCAAACTGAATCTCACACGTGGCCCGCGGCGACCGAACAGCCACGGGGAAGGCTGCCTTCAGCATCACGTGCCGCTCCTCGGTCTCGACTTCGATCCAGAAGGGCGACACGGCCTCGGCAGCTCCGGTCGAGCACATGAACCGGTTCTGCGAGGAAAACACGCAAAGCGTCGTACGGAACCTTCGCAACCGGATGCCGCGGCATCTGTTGGAGGCTCCGGCGCTGCCCGATCGCGGCAAGGATAATCCATACTTACCAGCGGCGCCTGAATACCGCCGATTGAAGATTGCATTCCTCCTCCGCCCGTACCATAAGGGAGACATTTCCCTCCCAGAGGGAGCACAGCGACATGAGCGTCAACGAGATCAAACGACAGGGTGGAGACAACTACATTTACTCCGTTGTCAGCGCGGTGAAGCGCGAACATCCACAAGCATGATATGGTGGAACGGAGATTTGGAGTGCGCCGCTGAAGCTTCGCCCTGCCGCCGCACTCCAAACCGAATGCAAAGCGGGATGAACTGGATGGACTCTGTCGAAACCTACTCCGTGGCCTGGGACGAGCCGGGCCGCAGCGCGGACGACTCGATGCCGTTGGGGAACGGGGACATCGGGTTGAACGCCTGGACGGAGGCGAACGGCGGCCTCACATTCTATATCGGCAAGACAGACAGCTGGGACGAGTACGGCCGCCTTCTGAAAGTCGGCCGGATTCGCGTATCCTTGGATCCGGCCCCGTCCGGAGCCTTCTCCCAGACATTGACCGTCAAGGACGCGACCATGGAAGTCCGGTGGGGAGAGGCCCGGCTCCGGCTGTGGGTCGACGCGAATCACCCGGTGATCCAACTCGAAGCGGATTCGCCGGATCCCGTGACCACCACCCTTTCCATCGAGTTGTGGCGCACGGAGCGGGAAGAGCTTTCCTCGATAACCATCAGTGACGTATGGGCCGAGGCCGGATTCGACGGGACGTTCGGGCACCAGGGTGAAACGATTGTGGAACCCGACACCTTGATCACCGGCCTGGATCGCCGCATTGGGTGGTACCACCACAATGTGAAATCCGTCGGCCCCGAACTGCACGCGAAAATCCAGGGGCTGGATGGCTTCGAACGCGAAGATCCCCTGCTTCATCGGACATTCGGCGCCATTGCGTGGGCGGATGAAGGACGGTGCGTGAGTGACGCCACTCTGGAGTCGCCGGCTGCGACACACCACCGGTTCTCGATTGCGGTATTGACCCGGCATCCGTCGTCGCCGGAAGCATGGCTTGCGGATATGGACGGGATCATCCGGTCGGTGGGTGAGACCACGGCCGAGGCTCGGCGGTCGGAACATGAAGCCTGGTGGGGTTCATTCTGGGACCGGAGCTGGATTCATGTCTCCGGCGGCAACAGCACGGACGCGGCGGAAGCAAGCCGCGCGTACGCGCTGCAACGGTTCGTTCAGGCCTGCGCGGGACGGGGCGCGTTTCCCATCAAGTTCAACGGCTCGATTTTCAACGTGCCGCTTGAGGGACAACCCGGGGATGGCGACTGGCGGCGCTGGGGACCGGGATACTGGTGGCAAAACACTCGACTGCCCTACTACGCGATGTGTCCGGCGGGCGACTTCGACTGCCTAGAGGCCCTGTTCCAAATGTATTGCCGCGACCTCCACGAGTTAAACCGATACCGGACGAGGGCCTACGTGGGGCACGATGGGATTTTCATCCCCGAGACCATCTACTTCTGGGGCGACACCATCGGCAACACCTACGGGTGGACGCCGTGGGAGGAGCGTGAGGAAAAACTGCAGCCGGCGGGTTGGCACAAGTACGAATGGACGGGCAGCCTCGAACTGGCGGGGCTTCTGCTGGATGCCTACGCCCATACCGGTGATGAGACGTTGTTGCGGGAGACCCTGCTGCCCTTTGCGAACGACGCGCTGAAATTCTTCGATCTGCAGTATCCGGCGGAGCCTGGGCAAAAGATGAAGATGGAGCCGTCCCAGGCATGTGAAACGTGGTGGGACTGCACGAACCCGATGCCCGAGATTGCGGGATTGTACGCGGTGACCGCTCGGCTGCTGGCCCTGCCAGCCAACCAGACGTCGGAAGAAGACCGGGCCTTCTGGTCCGCCCTCCGGGGCAAGCTGCCGCCAATCCCGACGCGATGCGTCGACGGGATCTCCATGCTTGCCCCTGCCGAGCGTTTCGAGAACAAGAAAAACGAAGAACATCCTGAGCTGTACGGGGTGTTTCCGTTCCGCCTGTATGGGGTCGGCAAGCCGGATATCGAACAGGCGATCGAGGCGTTGCGACATCGGGACGATGCAAACAACGTCGGTTGGCACCAGGACGAGGCCTTCATGGCCTACCTCGGCCTGGCGGTCGAGGCGCGCGAGAATCTCCTGGTCCGGATCCGGACCAGGAAGGAGGAATGGTTCATCGACGGGAAGCGGGCGCAGACCGACATGAAATTCCCGGCCTTCTGGGGACCCAACTTCGACTGGACGCCGGATCAGTGCCATGGGGGGATGATCATGATTGTTCTGCAATCCATGTTGCTCCAGCGTGATGCCGACAACGTCCTCCTGTTCCCCGCCTGGCCGAAAGACTGGGATGTGGAATTCAAGCTGTACGCGCCCCGGGGAACGATCATCGAAGGAACGTATCGGGATCGGAAGCTGGTCGAGTTAAAGGTGACGCCGGAGAGCCGGCGGGCGGATGTGACCGTTTGCTTGTGAGAGAAAGGAAGCAATAGCCATGTTCAAATCCCAGTTCTTCGAAGACTACGAGCTCGGTCACGAACGCGAAACGATCGGCCGCACGATCACGGAAGCGGACATCGTGATTCACGCGGGACAGTCCGGGGACTTCTACCCGCATCACATGGATGCCGAGTGGTGCAAAACACAGTCGTTCGGCGCACGGATCGCGCACGGATCGCTGATCTTCAGCGTGGCGATCGGCATGACGGCGGGAGAGATCAATCCCGAGGCATTCTCGTACGGCTATGACCGGTTGCGATTCATCAAGCCGGTCTACATCGGCGACACCATCCGGTGCAAGGTGACCATCAGCGACAAGCGGGATTTCAAGAAACCGGAACTCGGAACGGTGGTGGAGAAGGTCGAGGTGTTCAATCAAAGGGATGAAGTCGTGATGGCCTGCGAACACCTCCTCTGTGCCAGCCGGGAAAACCCGGCGTAGTCGTTTCATGGCGGATCACGATTCCATTCGAAACGTTGCCGTCCTCGGCCTTGGCACCATGGGGCACGGGATCGCGCAGATCTTCGCCGCAGCGGGCTGCCGGGTTCGCGGATACGACGATGCGGCGGAGGCCAGGGCGACGACCTTGCCGAGAGTCCGCTCCAACCTGGAGAAGATGGTCGCGGCGGGTCTGTTTGACGCAGGGAATGTCAATGGAACGCAGGAGAGGATCACCGTGTGCGACTCGGAAAAGGACGCGTTGCAGGATGCGGACTTTTTGACCGAGGCGATTCGCGAGAACCTGGAGCTGAAGCAAGCGGTGTTCAAGCGCATCGAGGCGTCGATTTCGGCGGAGTGTATTGTCGCGAGTAACACGTCAAGCTACCCGATGTCGCAGATGTCGGCCCGGATGAAGCATCCGGAGCGGGCGTTGAATACGCACTGGTTCAATCCACCCCACATTATTCCGCTGGTAGAAGTCGTGCCCGGAAAAAAAACGGCGCAGGAAACGGTGGACCGGACGGTTCAACTCCTGGAGGGAGCCGGCAAACTTGCGGTTCCGCTGAAGAAGGAGATTCCCGGCTTTCTCGTAAATCGCGTGCAAATGGCCATGTACCGGGAGCTGTTGTCGATGCGGGAGCGGGGAATCGCGACGACGGAGCAGATCGATCTTGCGATCCGGCAAAGCGTCGGAATCCGGCTCGCGGCGCTGGGGCCGCTTGCCGTCCTCGATTACGCGGGGTTGGATACAAATGACGAAGTTATGAAGGTACTGGCTCCGGACCTGGCCGACAACGTGGAGTTCCCGCCGTCGGTGCAGGAACTGGTCCGGAACGGCCACTACGGCGCGAAGGTGGGAAAGGGACTCTACGATTACGCGGAGGGGGACGTCGAACAGCGCATCGAAGAGCGAAACCGGATGTACATGGCGGTTCTTCAGACGCTGAAGGAAGAGCGCGGGTCCTGACGAGGGTTCCATAAGCCCCATCCGTCCCGCAGGTCCCGTGGGCGCGACGGGCACCGGCGACGGATTGCCGCACACCCACGCGGCCGCCACCGCCGAATCCAGCCACCGCTATCGAGGAAACGTCTTTTTCCCTTGATTCAACAAGGGGGCGCCGGAAACATAACGCTTGGATCCGTGAGTTCCACCGTGGATAAGATTCCCCTCGAACCACCGGAGTTGAAGACGAACGTCACGCCCTTGCTGGAGGCATGAAGGAGACCACGTGAAAGCTGCACCATCGGATAAACAAATCGAGCAATTCAACGCGGAAGGCTACCTGCTGATACCGGCGGTCTTTACCGATGACGAAGTTGCCCGCATGCAGGAAGAGGCGGACTTCATCCTGGAGCTGGTGATCAATTCATCCCTGTACCACGGGAAGATGGATGGGCGGCTGGACCTGTGCGGAACAGAGGACGGATGTCATATGGTGCGGAAAATTCAACCCATCAATGACCTGTCCGGCTACTTGACGTCGATTTCCGCGGATGAGCGGCTTCTCGAGCCCATGCGATGCATCATGGGAGAAGAGCCGGAATTGATGGAAGAGAAGCTCAATTACAAGCAGCCACTCGGCCGGACCGTGGAGGGCCTCGAGGCAAAGAACCCCGGCTCACGCTTTCCCATCCACAACGACTGGGCCTATTACGCCGCGCAGAATTACCCCCAGGCAATTGTCTCATCCGCCATTAGTCTCGACGCGTGCACGCCCGACAACGGTCCGCTGCACATCTGGCCGGGAACGCACAAGGAACACATCGAGCACAAACCAGTCGATATCGGGCTCGAAGTTCTCCCGGGGTCGGTGGATCCTGATGGAGGCATTGACGTGCTGGTGCCAGCGGGATCGGTAATGTTCTTTCACTCGCTCCTCGTCCACAACTCCAGGCCCAACGCGACAGCGGAGCCCCGCCGGCTCATGATTTACAGCCACTTTCCCGCCTCCGCAAACATTGGCTTCGACATCCGAAACGGCCCCGGCCGCCTGCGGTGCGCGCCGTACGAATGGAGATACATGAGGGAAAGGGCGGCCGGCCGCTACCGGGACACTTTCACATCTCCCAGCCGGTAGCAATCGGATCGTCTATTCCCGTTGCGCATTCGGCTGAACTTTGCAAGTATTAGGCAGGGCCGGCCGTCATGATGGACCTCTACAGCGAACGGCGTCGAGTGCGTGAAACAAGCAGTTCTCAGAACAGTGGTTTTTCTAGGAGTCGTCCCGCTCTCCTCCCTCCCCCCCTGCGTTCAAGCCCAACCCGGCGCCGAAGTCCGGGAGGAGGTCCGGATTCTTCCCCGTAATCCGACACACGCCAGCCCGTCCGCCCCGGCGGACGGCGCACCGGGCGAGCACCGACTCAAAACCGATCTGGTTCGACTGCGCTCGTTCTCCGGCGCCCTGGCCGAACTGGAAAAGGAGATGAACCATCTCCGCGAATCCATCGGGCAAAAGGAACGAGACTACTACACGAGCGATGAGCACGACCGGATCGAGAGCCTGCTCTTCCGGTATCTTGCCTGCCGCGAATCCCTGTGGGACATGATCGACTACTACAGCTCCTACCAGGAGACATTTCCCGACTCCGAGAGACGGACGAAGGGCTTTCTCATCGGGTTCAGCGCCGCCAACCTCCTTTCCTGCTACAGCTCGAAGGTTGTTGCGACATTCCTCGACAAGCCGGTCGTGATCGGCAAGTTGAACGAGAAATTCTTTCGGTTGGCGATTCCACGCGGCACGTACGACAATCTATTCAAGTCCGTCACTTCCGTGGACAACCTGTCCGCCATGAAGGCCGCTTGGCTCCTGTACGACGAGGAACGAAAGAATCCGGAATCCACCCTGTCACGTCTCGCGGCCACCAACACGGTGTACCGGGAACTGATGGAGCAGAGCGACTGGATGCACACAAAAACCGCGGAGCAGACGGACTACATCCTCGAGGAGAAATCCTTTCTTCTCCCGAACGTCAGGAACCGCATCCGGCACGCGGCCATCCACGAGATTGCCCTGAAGGCCAAGGAAAAATTCAAGGACAACCTCTACGCCGCGCGGGGCATCCTGTCCGTGGGGGTGAGCCGCATCAAGTCCCCGCTGGCCTCCGAACTCGCCTTCTCGCCCTCCCAGGTGCGGACGATCAAGTCAAAGCTACGACCGGGGGACGTGATCCTCACGTTTACGGAGGGCTATATGTGCAACATCTTTCTTCCGGGCACGTTCAAGCACGGCATGACCTACGTCGGCTCACCGGAGGAACGGCGGGAAGCGGGACTGACGATGGAAAACATGCCCGACATCCCGCCTGGAAGGCGGGACGAACTCTCCACACACCTTTCGCAGGGCACGCTTCCCACGGGGGAGGATGCCGACCTGGTCGAGAGCGTCGCGGAGGGCGTGGTGTTCAGCTCCCTTGACCACATCCTGGAAACTCATATCAACCGGCTCCTGGTCCTTCGGCCCTGCCTGACCGAAGACGAACGGGTCGGGCAGCTTGCGACCGTGTTCCTGTTGCTCGGAAACACCTATGACTTCAAGTTCGATTTCAGCGACGCGTCCCACCAGTGCTGTACGGAGGTGATCTACCGCGCCCTGCACAAACGGGGCACGATCGAGTTTTCGCTGATCCGGCGAATGGGAAATCAGACACTCAGCGCCGATGATATCATCCGGCATCATATGTCCAGAGACGACAGGCCGTTCGAGTTCGTGCTGCTCGCGGAGCGGGATCCGGAAGGCGAGAGACAGGAGGCCGTCGTCCAAACCGGCCGGGAGGGCGAGGAGAGACTGAACGACCTGATGGAATCCCATGAGTGAACCGGCGCCCCTGGGTCCGGACGAAATGGCGACATGGGAAACCGAGGGCTATGTTCTCGTCCGCGGCGCGATCTCCGCCGAACAGGCGGCACGCGGCGCGGACGAGGTCTGGGAGTTCGCCGGGAAGCCGGAGCACCGCCGGTTCCTCTTCGGCGTGGACCGGGACAACGAGGAGACCTGGTACGAGAAAACGCCGGACAGCCGCGTGGACGGCCGAACGGTGGAGATCTACCACGGCACGCAGCAATGGGCCAATCGCACCGCTCCGGATATTTACGGGGCATTCTCCCAGATCCTGGGCGAAAGGCGGATTTGCTGCAGCCTGGATGCGGCACACATTTCACCGCCCAGCCGCAACCTGGATGAAACCCTCGGCTTCCTTCACTGGGACATGTGGCATGTGCAGCGGTACAACGACCCCACGCACGGACCGTGCATCGAACCCGCGGCGAATCACAACAGTGCATGGGAAACAATCATGGACCAGGAGCCGGAGGGCATGCGAGAGGCCCTGGCTGCACGAAAAGTCCAGGGAATGCTCTACCTCACGGACACGCCGGAGGACACCGGGGCGTTTGTCATCGTGCCAGGCTTTCACCGGCAGATCGAATCCTGGTTGAAAAACCTTCCGGCATCGGCCGTGCCGAGCGCGGAGGATCTCCTTGCCCTCGGCACCGTGCAGGTTCCGGGCAACGCCGGTGACCTCGTCATCTGGAACAGCCTTTGTCCGCACTCGGCGGGAGTGAACCACAACAGGGAAGGGAGGGTGCGCGTCGTGCAGTATCTCTCCTATCGATACGACTCAGACCTGGAAAACGGGGACCGGGAAGCGCGCAGAGCCTTTCACCGCAACGGGCAAAAAGGCAACGGAAACCGCCTCGACCTCCCGAACGAACCGGGAAACGTTGAACTTACGTCGCTCGGTCGGAAGATCGCGGGCCTTGATCCCTGGCCCTAGGCGGGATCAAGCGGCTGATCGTCCCGCCCCCCTCTCCCCGGTACGTTGCTGCCGGCCATCGAACCCCGAGACAGAACCTGGTTGGCAATCGTCCGGTGTCTCCGGTAAAACGGTGCCCGGGTGGCATGCGACCGGGAAAGAACCCTTCATGATTACGAACGCGCAGCTTACGCAGTATGACGAGGAGGGGGCGGTAACCATCGACAGCCCCCTGACGACCCGGGAGTTAGACCGGGCGGAGGCAGCCTGGGACCGGTTGATAGAGAATGGCGGCATCCCCTGGGAAGACCCCGGCTACGTGGATGTGATACAGCACCCGTACTTCGAGGAGGTTGCAAAAAAGGTTCTGCGCGCTGAGAAAGTGCACCTCTGGTGGGGCCTTTATCCGCATGAACGCCCGCCCTCCCCTCCGCCGTATGGCAGCGCCCGGGAACAATGGTCGGGAAACCTGCACGTCGACATTCAGGCCACGCTGGAGGATTTCGAGGCGACGCCCCGGCGCAGGCGGGCGGAACTGTGGTTCTGGCTCAATGAAGTGCCCGCGCATCGGGGCGCAATGCGCGTGCTTCCGGGCAGCCATCGCCCCATCATGGAACACTGGAGCCGGACCCTCCTGCACGGTCACAAGAAGGAATGTCCCCGCGTGCATGGCCTGCGCCCGCCGCCCGTGCCGGAAGGAGCCAATGCTTATCCGGAGCACATTCCCGATCTGTGGGAAAAGCCGTGGATCGAATACGAACCGACGCCGCAGGTCGCGCGACGCGGCCAAATCCTGCTGGTCTGCACGGCCGGTCTTCATTCCGCATGGCAAAATGAGGATTCGGTGCCGCGCAAGGCCTTGGCAACCTCGTGGATTGCGGGCGGCGTGTCGGGCGGGTTGCCCGGGAACCAGCTGGAGGACATGAAGAGGTTCTTCCCGGAACTGAAACGAAAACTACGCCCAGAGCGGGCCCACATCATTTCGGACGACTTCGACTGGGCCATTGAAACGAATTACGAACCGAAGTGGGAAGAAACCACTCTTCCAACCTAGCACACCGGCGTGCCGCACCCGCGCATGAAACACCTTCGCAAACTCTGCATACTGTATGGCAGATTCCGCGGAGCCCGGGGGACCTCTAAAAAAGAAGCGCTCCCCGGCCGTAGAAAACGCCGGCGACTGCCGCCGTCATCATGCACGCCAATGTTGCTGCCAAGAGCGCGCGCAGGGAAATGCTCGCTAGTGCGGCCTGGCGTCCGGGGACAAGCGCGGCAATGCCCCCGACAAAAATCGCGACCGCGGGCACATGGGCGAACCCGCACAGCGCGTAACTGGCAATGACCGCGCTGCGCCGATGTTCCAGGGAGCCCGCCACGATCAATTCACTCAGCGCCTGGTAGGCAGGAACTTCCGTTAGTATCACCCGTTGTCCGAGGAGGCGAGCCACCTCGAACGCGTCCGAAATCGGCACACCGATCAATAAAGTCAGTGGATAAAAGACGATGGCAAGAACATCTTCCAGCCGGAACGCGACCGGCTGACCGGTCCAGCGCGAGAGAAGAATGCTGACGCCGTCGAAGCCCAGATTGATCAGTTCGACGAGCCCGAGAAATGCCAGAAGCATGACGACAATCCCCACCACCAGCTTGCCCCCGGCCCCCGCGCCCCGCATCAACGCATCCATGAGGTTAGCCGGGCGGTCATAGTGCGGTTCGGCCTCCCTGCCAAGCGTCTCGGGCTTTTCACGTTCCGGCAGCAAAAGCTTCGACATGACCAGCGCCGCGGGCGCCGAAAGCAAAGACGCCGAGATCAGATGGCCGGCGATATTCGGCAGGCTCGATTGCAGGAAAAGGACGTACAGCGCGAGCACACTCGACGCCACCGTCGCCATGCCTGCCGTCAGAACGGTGCAGAGTTCAGAACGCGTCATTCGACTCAGGTACGGGAGAATCGTGGTTGCGGACTCGATTCCCACGAAGATATTGCTCGCGGCGCAGAGGGACTCCGCACCGCTGGTTCCCATGCTCCGCGTAAAAAACCGGGCGCAGCCTCGAATCAGCAGAGGCATGATCCCGAAAAAATAGAGGATCTCCATCAACGCAGCGACGAACACGACGACCGGCAACGCCTGCACCAGCAGGATAAACCCGATGGAACCTTCCTCTCCGGCGGGAATCGCCAGGGGCCCAAACAGGAAGACAATGCCCGCGTTGGCGGCGCCCAGCATGCGGACAACCAACTCGCTGAACATCAGGAGCGCGTCAGACCCGAACGGTACAAGAAAAACCAGAACTCCGAAAACCAGCTGAATCCCAAGGCCGGATCCGATCGTCCGCCACCGGACGGATGACCGGGCACTGGAGAAACCCCACCCCAGGGCGACCAGGAGGAAGAGTCCCGCAAGACTGACGAGGTTGTAGACGTTCATTCCTCCCCCGGCGCTTCAGAATTCCTTTGAGAGGTGGGCGTGCATCTGCGGAAACGGGATGTCAATATCGACCTCGTCGAGGTGGTTTTTCACCGTGACAATCAGTGACGCTGCGACGGGGTGTCTCATGCCTCCTCCTTGTACTGTTGACGGCCGCCTCAAGCCACCGGGAACATGGGGTCCCCTTCCCCCACGCGCGGGGACAAGTGTGCGGCATCCACCCGGAAAACGCAAGCGCACCATGGCCCCGGGATGCGTCGGCAAGAGGGAAACGGAAAATACCACGCGGTATAACAGACAATGCCTCGGCCCGGGTCGCGCCTCCCGTTGCAACAGGAAGCCAGCGGAAGGGAATCGACAAACCGGGTTCGATGGGGGAGAAGGAAGCAGTGAGTAACGATTGCTTTGATGTTGCGGTGATTGGCGGGGGAGTTGTCGGGTGCGCAATCGCTCGGAAGCTTTCACACTACCAGCTCGCTGTCTGCCTGATCGAGGGACAACCCGATGTAGGGATGGGCACGTCAAAGGCGAACACCGCGATCCTTCATACCGGTTTCGATGCCACGCCCGGATCTCTTGAGGCGACGCTCCTGCGAAGAAGCTATCCGCTCCTACGAGCGTATTGCGACGAAACGGGCATCGCGTACCGGACCAACGGCGCCCTCATGGTTGCCTGGAACCAGGACCAACTCGCCCGCCTCCCCGGCATAGAAGAAAACGCGCGACGCAACGGGGTCTCCGGAATCGAAAGACAAACACCGGAGCAGGTCCACTCCCTTGAACCAAACCTGGCCGCCGATGCGCTGGGTGGCCTGCTCATCCGGGACGAAGGAATCCTCTGTCCTTTCAGTCCCGTGCTTGCATTCGCGATGGAGGCAAAGTCGAACGACGTCCAATTCTTTCTCGGGTCTCACGACCGGGCCATCCGAAGAGAGTTGCACCGCCACTATATCGAAACCGACCGCCAAGGTATCGAGGCCCGGTGGGTGGTAAACGCAGCAGGACTTTTCAGCGACGAGATCGACCGGCTGCTGGGGAAATCGCGCTTCCGCGTGCACCCGCGCAGGGGAGAACTCATCGTTTTCGACAAGTTCGCTTCGGCTCTTCTGCGACACACGATCCTTCCCATCCCATCGGAAAAAACCAAGGGGGTTCTGGTGTGCCCCACGGTATACGGAAACGTTCTGCTGGGCCCCACCGCCGAGGACATTGACGAAAAGGAGAACACGGAAACATCAGGGGCGGGCCTTGCATCCCTGCTCGAACGGGGCGCGTTCATTCTGCCCGGCTTGATGTCGGAGGAAGTCACCTCAACCTACGCGGGCCTGCGCGCGGCCACGGAGCAGAAGGACTACCAGATCTTCATCGACGCGGCGGACGGCTACGCCTGCGTGGGAGGAATCCGGTCCACCGGTCTCTCCGCCTCCATGGGCATCGCGGAGTACGTTGCAGAAAGCCTGGAACACGGCGGGCTTCAACTTCAGCCGAAACCCGAGGTCGAGCAGGTAAGAATGCCGCCCTTGGGAGAACATCAACTACGGCCGTATCGGAACAACTCCCTGATCCGCATGAACACGGAATACGGGCGCATCGTCTGCCACTGTGAAAAAGTCACGCGGGGCGAGTTGTTCGACGTGTTTCTCACCGAACTGCCCCCGGCAAACCTGGATGGACTACGCCGCCGGACACGGTGCATGCAGGGGCGATGCCAAGGCTTTTTCTGCCAGGCCGAGATCGACGCCCTGCTTCGGGGACAAGCGTCATGAACGGGTTCACCGAAGTCGATGTGATTGTGATCGGCGGCGGACCGGCGGGCCTCGCGGCGGCAACCCGGCTACGCGAGCTCGGAACGAAACGTGTGCTCGTGATCGAGCGAGAAGGCGAGCCCGGTGGAATCCCCCGGTCCTGCCATCACACCGGCTTTGGCTGGTTCGACCTGCGGCGTATCCTGTCCGGCCCCCGGTACGCCACATTGCATGCGAAACGCGCCCTTGATGCCGGCGCGAGCATCGAAACGCACACCACCGCAATCAGCTGGAGCGAGCCCGGCTCGATCAGGCACGTGACCGTTACCGGACCCGGCGGGACACGCGACATTGCTGCCCGCGCCGTGCTCCTGGCCACCGGATGCCGGGAAAGACCCCGGACAGCGCGCCTGGTCCCCGGAGGCCGCCCACGCGGGGTGCATACAACAGGATCCTTGCAGCACGCGGTTCATGGATATCACCAAACGCCCGGTTCGACGGCAGTCGTGGTGGGCGCCGAGCATGTCAGCTACTCGGCGGTCATGACGCTCCGCGAATCCGGCGTGGAGGTAAAGGCTCTGGTCACCCCCCACCCGGTCACCCAGACGTTCGGTCTCGCCCACTGGTGGATTGCCGGACGAAACCGGATTCCACTTCACACCGAAGCTCGCGTGACCCGGATTGTTGGACGAGACCGCGTGTCCGCCATTGAATACCAGGTCCATGACACCCCCCGGAAAATCGACTGCGATACGGTTGTATTCACCGGCGACTGGATTCCGGACCACGAATTCTGCCGCATCGGCGGCGTGCCATTGAATCCCCACACCAGGGGGCCCGCGATCGACCAGGCGTTGCGAACGGAAACCCCGGGCGTGTTTGCCTGCGGAAACCTCCTTCGAGGCGCGGAAACTGCGGACTCAGCATCTCTCGAGGGCAGGCACGCCGCGCAATCCATTCACTCGCTCCTTTCCGGAAAAGGCTCATGGCCGGAAATGGAAGAGGCCACACCGGTGGAGGTTCGGGACCCCGTGCAATGGGTCTGCCCAAACCGGATATCCGGAAGCCGGCAGGCTCCGGCCCGAGGCCGACTCACGTTTCGCGTCGGTTGCGTACAACCGGCAGGTGACGTCGTGGTCGTCCAGGGAACCGAGACGCTGGCCAGGATCTCTTTTCGGAAAATGATTCCGAATCGGGCGTACTCCATTCGATGGGACAAGTGGGCTTGCCAGGTTCAAGCAGGAGTTCCTGTCGTCATCGGCTTTGATCCAAGCTGAAAAACTCAACCCAGGGCGAACCCGGACTTGCGAAGAACCACAACGACTTGTGGGCCCGGATCAACACATCCCCGTTGCCGATGACCACGCTTCCGTTGGTATGCTCGCCGGCGAAATTCCAGGCTCTCGGGAAGCCGGACGCTCCACCGAACATACCCGTCCGGGGCCGATCCCGACCAGGTCCGGTCAACCAGTCATGTTGAAAATGTATGGTTGAAGACACCGGCGGGTTCTGTTTAGAAAGAAAAGGCCATGTCGGCTTCAGCGCGACATGAAACATTGAAGCTCACCAGCACGGTGCACAAGAGATGAGGAGCCAAGCTTTGAACCCAGGGACAGCCCGCCGCCGGACACTGCTCGCGGCGGCAGGCCTCTTGTTGAGCGCCACCGGCGCATGCGCACTGAAACCACCGAACATCATCTTTATTCTCGCCGATGACCTGGGGTACGGCGATCTCGGCTGCTTTCACCAGGACACGAAACCGGCGCCCCGGTTCGATACGCCACAGATCGACGCGCTGGCGGCGGACGGCATTCGCTTGACGCACCATTACGCAGCCTCCCCGGTCTGCGCGCCGTCCCGGGCATCCTTCCTCCTGGGCCGCCACCAGGGGCATTGTTCACTCCGGGCGAACCTGCTTTACGTCCCCCTCGAGGACAACCTGACCTTGGCCCGAATGCTCAAGCAGTGCGGGTACTTCACGGCACACCTGGGAAAGTACGGGATCGCGGGGAAAAAGGCGGCGAAAACCCATCCCGGTCATCCAAACCACAGGGGCTTCGACTATTTCCTCGGCTACCTCTTCCACGGCGACCCCAACGAGCATTACCCCCGAAACGGAACGACGGAAGTCGGGGCCTTCGTGTACGAAAATGACAGAAAGATCCAGGACGCCTGGGTCGACGTCTATACGCCCGACCTGTGGACATCCCGGGCCAAGAAGCTGATCGTTGACGAGACGAGGCGAAATCCGGACCGGCCGTTCTTTCTTTACCTCGCCTACGACACGCCGCACCGGAAACTGCAGGCCCCGCCCGCGCCCTACCCTGCCGGCGGCGGACTGCGGGGCGGGCTGCAATGGACCGGCCCGCCCGGCTACTGCAACACGGCGACGAATGAGTCGGAGAATATCGACGCGTGGTTTCACCCGGACATCGCAACTGAAAACTGGCCGGTGAACAGCAAGCGACATGCGGCGATGGTCCGCCGGATCGACTCCGGCGTCGGCGACCTGGTGCAGACCCTCAAGGAGCTGGGGATCGACAGGAATACGCTGATCGTTTTCACCTCCGACAACGGTCCCCACTCCGAAGGCGGGCAGAATCCGCGATTCTTTGAGTCGTACGGAGGGATGGACGGGGTTAAGCGCGACCTCTGGGAGGCCGGGATCCGGGTGCCCACGGTGGCCTGGTGGCCGGGCGGGATCGCCCCGGGGACCGAATCGGCCTTTCCGTCGGGACTTTGGGACTGGATGCCCACGTTCGCCGAACTCGCAAACGCCGCACCACCGGCCTGGAGCGACGGCGTTTCCCTGGTTCCCACGCTGACCGGCAATAGCAGGCAGCGACAGCGGAAACACCTCTACTTCGAGTTCAAGGGCCCGCTCTCCACACCGAACTGGACGGAGTTCGAACTCTCGCGGCGTAACCGCCCGCGCGGCGAAATGCAAGCCGTCCGTATCGGCAATTTCATCGGGGTCCGGACAGAAGTCGCAACCGCCCGAGACCGGTTCGAAATCTATGACGTAGTCCAGGACCCGAAACAAACCGTCAATCTCGATGGATCCTCGGACCGTTTCCACCGGCTGCAGCTAGATATGCAGAATTTCGCCATGCGTTCGCGACGCCCCAACGACCAGACGGCGCGGCCGTATGACAGCGCGGCCCTCCCGCCGGTGGGAACCCCTGCGCAACCCGGGTTGAATCTCTCGGTCTTTGAAGGCTCCTGGCCATGGACCCCCGACTTCGATGCACTTCTGGCCTCCCGCACCGGAGTCGTGGAAAACATTGAGGCCATCCCGGGCTCCGGCATGGCCTACACCGGATATATTCATGTGCCGGAGGAAGGCAGCTACACCTTCTTCCTGCAATCCGGCGCCGGCGCGATTCTTTGGATCCATGACCGGCGGATCATCGAGGACGACTACCACCACGACGGCACGGTGAAATCCGCGGCCGTGAAACTGAAAGCCGGGCTCCACCCGATCCGCCTGTTTGCCCGCCCCGCTCCCGCGCGGCGAAACCTCACCCTGCAGTACCAAGGTCCCGCCTTGCCAAAACAAACAGTTCCCGACAGCGCATTCTTCCGGGAAGACCCCGCCGGGGCGCGGATGCTGGCACTCGACGACAGCGAGGCCATGCGCCAGGGCGGATCCGTAGAGATCGATGTCATCGGAAACGATTTTCACCAAGACGGACTCTCCCGCCTGGACATCGCGCGCGTCGGCGATACGGGCCACGGCCACGTGCTGGTGGAGCGGGGCGTGGTTCAGTACACGCCGCACAAATCCTTCATCGGGGAGGACCGGTTTGAATACGAGATTACTGACGGCGCCGAAACCGCGACCGCCGCGGTTGCGGTAACGGTCTATTCTTTCGACCCCAATGCAATCCATCTTCCCTTCGACGAATCAAGCGGGTACGTCGCCGCAGAATCGGGAGGTCGGAAGCTCGGGGCCCTGCACGCATTTGCCGACGCAACCCTGTCGTGGACCGAGGGCCGGATCGGCAACGCCCTTCTCTTTGACGGTCAATTCCGGCGCGTCGCCCTGGACCCTTCCTATGTTCCCCCGATCGGCGAGGAGGACCGGACGGTTTCCTGCTGGATCAAGACCCTTCGAGGCGGAGTCATAGCGGCCTGGGGCGCACCCAAATTCCGCCCCCACTCCAAGTGGCATTGGCGTGTGGACGGCGGTTCGAACGGGACCGGCGCGTTGCGGCTGCAGGTCCGGGACGGGAACATTTCGGGCAGCATGGATTTACGCGACTTCCAATGGCATCACGTCGCGATCGTATTCGAAAACAGCGGAGAGTCCGACATCAGGGACTGCAGATTCTACGTGGACGGCAGACCGGATCCCATCGCGAGCTCGAAACCGGGGAAAATCAACACCACCCTCTCCCCCGTGCAGATCGGCGGAGACCTGAACCGCCCCTCGTTCAATGGGTTCATCGATGATTTTCGAATCTATCGGCGAGCGCTGGGCGAAAAGGAGATCGGCGAACAGTTCGCAGCCGCCCCCCCGGGCTGATGATACGGGCGGCAGGTTTCGCGGAACGGTGGGTTGGGGACAAAACGTTGCGCCGGCCAGACCGGCCACGGTCGACACCGGATGTCCCGCACCGGGGCGCCGCCCTCGATGGCCAGTCCTCCTGTTCGCGCCTCTGGCATGCCTCATTCTGTACTGTGACGCCTTGAGGAGGCAAGTTCCCAACCCCGCAACGTCGACACGCCGTTTCGGGACCACCCTCAATCAGGGGTTTTTTTCGGAAGGGCGAATAGGCCAGAAATTGCCATCCGCTTGGCGGCATCGGCGGGATCAGGAAATTTCATCGTCCAGGGATTCTCCGTACGGACAAGGGGGGAATGCCCCTTGCATCCACTCTCTTCTTGACACGTGTGGCACCGGGCTGCGATTGCCTACGGGCCATGAAGCCAAAAGTATTAGTCACCATTGGAGCCCCCGCGGAGTGCCTGTCCGCATTGGACGATGTCGCCGATGTAGAGCAATGGGAAGCCGGCGGAGCGGCGATCCCGCGCGCAGAAGTCATGAAACGCGCATCGGCGCTGTCCGCAATTCTTTCACAGGGGGAATTGAAGATTGACCTCGAACTCCTCAATGCCGCGCCGGACTTGCGCATTGTAGCCAACGGGTCGGTCGGGTTTGACAACTTCGACCTGGCATTGATGACGGAGCGGGGCGTGTGGGCGACCAATGCCCCCGATTCCTACACCGATGCAACCGCCGACATGACACTCGCGCTGCTTCTCGCACACGCCCGCTCGATTCCAGTTCACGACCGGAGAATCCGGGACGGGGGCTGGACCGAGATGCTGGTGGGACCATTTGACGGAATGCTGCTGAAGGGAAAGGTTCTTGGCATCGTCGGCTTCGGAAGAATCGGGAGGGCGGTGGCAAAGCGGGCGGACGCATTCGGGATGGAGGTGTTGTTTTACGACCGGTCGGCCGAGAATGACGGGCGATCCCGGCCGCTGGACGACCTGCTCGAATCGTCGGACATCGTTACGGTCCACGTACCCTTGACCGCGGACACCCACCACCTCTTCAACACGGCTCGATTTCGCCGGATGAAAAAAGGCGCGATCTTCATCAACGTTGCGCGCGGACCGGTCGTGCACGAGAAAGCTTTGATCGACGCCCTGCAAAGCGGGCATCTGGCCGGCGCGGGCATAGACGTGTTCGAAGACGAACCTCACGTTCCCGATGCGTTGCGGGAACTCGACAACGTCGTCCTCACTCCACATCTTGGCGGCTGCACCCGGGAGAGCCGGCAGGATTCCCGGTTGCTCGCAGCTTCCAACATCGCGGCGGTTCTGCGGGGCGCTGCACCCCTCACGCCGCTGAACAAACTCCCGGTGCCGCCCGGGAACTGAGAAGTCAGCGAGTCAACAGATCGCGCCACATCCGTTCGTACTCCGCAGCCATGTGGTCGACATGATACTCGGCCAGAAACCGCGACCGCGCCTCGGATCCCATGTCGGACAGCACACCTGGATTCTCCACCAGGAACCGGATTTTTTTCGCCGAAGATTCGGGCTCGCTCACGTCGACCACATACCCGGTTTTCCCGTCCAGAACAATTTCCCCGCCGCCGCCACGATTCGATGCCAGGGCCGGAATGCCGGCACGTAGCGCTTCGACCAGCACATTCGGCAGCGGATCGAACCCGGTCGAGGCATGCACAAGAAGATCAATGCGCTGGAAGATTTCCCCGGGATCGCAATATCCCTCAAGAAAAACGGTCCCCGGAAAGTCGGAGTTCAGCCGCCGGGCGGAAACCTCCCACTCCGGAATGGTCCGACCAAACAGATGCCATGTGGCGTCCAAACCCTCCAGCAGGCGGACCCAGCGTTCCACGACCTCGAATCCTTTCCAGGCCGCATACATGCCGAGGAACCCGATGCGCACATGTCCGGTGGATTCGCGATGCACCGCCCGATCCACCAGGCCGGAGTGAATCGTGTGAATTCGGGCCCGGTATCCAGCAGATTTGAATTCGTTCGCCATGGCGTGGCTGACCACGACGGCGGCGTCCATTCTTTCCGCGGAGAATCGCATGAGATTGCGGCGGAGGGCGCCGTGAAACTCCGCGCGCGGATGATCCAAAAACGTGCCGCAAACAGGCACCTTCAGCCGCCGCCCAAGCCATGCGGCGGGATCGAAGGCGCGGCTGTTCCACGCATGGACAAGACCCACCCCATCAAGCTGATCCCGCAACCCGTGTGCCGCCCGGAGGTTGGGCAGAATCCGGTCGGATGGAGCCGGGAAAGGCACCGTATTGTGGCCCAGTTCTCCCGAGACCCGAAGCACGCGCGAAGACTCGGGAGCGACCACACAGGCCTTGCCAAGGTCATCAGGCCAGGCCGCGAGCAGATCGACGAGGTTGGTCTCGGCGCCAAACCCTTCGTCCTGCGCAACTGACAATATACAAATCATGAGGGGATCAAGCGCATCATTCCGGGGTTACATAGGACGCGGTGATTCCGCCGTCCACCAGAAAATCGGATCCGGTAACAAAACTCGATTCGTCGGACGCCAGGAAAAGGGCCGCACTGGCCACTTCACGGGCCTCGCCGAATCGCCCCATCGGAATGTGCACGAGCCGGCGCTGCTTCTTCTTCTCCGTATCCAGGTAGCTCATCAGCAACTCGGTTCGCAACGGTCCGGGACAGAGCGCGTTGACTCGGATATTTTCCCGCGCGTGGATCACGGCCAGTTCGCGGGTCATGGCCAATACTCCGCCTTTGGACGCCGTGTAGGCAATTTGAGGCGTTGCCGCGCCCATCCGCGCCACGAAAGAGGCGGTATTGATGACCGAACCGCCTCCAGCACGGCGAAGGGCGGGGATCCCATGCTTGCACCCATAGAAGACGCCCTTCAGGTTCACGGCGATCGTCCGGTCCCACACCTCATCTTCGGTCTCCTGGGCATTCCCATCGTCGCCGGACATGATGCCCGCGTTGTTGAAAAGGACATGGAGCGCACCAAACACCCGCTCCGCCTCCGCGATCATGGCCTCGCAATCCTCCACGCGGGAAACATCCGCCCGAAAAAATCCGGCCGTCCCCCCCTCCCTTCGAATTTCCTCCGCCACGCTCGTCCCTGCGGCATCCAGCAAATCCACGATGAGAACAGACGCTCCTTCCGCCGCGAACAGCCGCGCGGACTCCCGGCCGATTCCGTTTCCCGCCCCCGTGATCAGTGCAACCTTGTCCCGCAACCTCATGAGACATTCTCCTCCGGCTTCGCTCCTTCCCCCCGCAAGGCACCCGGATGTTAACGCCATTTTGACAAGCCAGTCAAAGAGTCGCTGCTGTGTCGGATCCCTGTCCGCGGTGAGTTCGGGATGCCACTGGACAGCCACGAGATTCTCCTTGCCCCGGACTTCAAAGGCCTCCGGAACGGAGTCGGGCGCACGCGCCACAATCTCAACTCCCTCCCCCATGCGGTCGACCGCCTGGTGGTGCCAGGACATGGGATGAACCCGGGTTCGGCCCATGATTTCCCCCACGCGCGCGCCCCGGGACACCTCGACCTCGTGAAGTACCGGCTCCCGCGGAGGCAATCGGTGCAGGGTTCCCTCGCCGTACACGTCGGGAATGTGCTGCGTGAGGGTAGAGCCCAGCGCAATATTCACGATCTGACTGCCGCGGCAGATGGCAAGCGTTGGCAGGTGCCGCTCGAGAGCCTCCCGGGCCAGAACAAGCTCCATGGTGTCGCGTGATCCGTCGACCATGTAATTGGTTTCATGGGCGGCTCCACCGTATTGCGCGGGATCGATGTCGCCTCCGCCAGCAAGGATCAATCCGTCGATACGTGCCATGATCTCGTCCGGGCGCGTTTCGCCCGGCGGCAGAAGCACGGCCGCGCCGCCAGCGCGACGAACGGCATCCACGTATTGCGCGGGCAAACTGAAAGCGCCCGAGCGGTCCGGGGCATAGGTCGTGATTCCGATGAGAGGAGCTGTCATGACGGATGCTCACTCCCCCCTCTCGTACCCGCCCGGACTGTCCTTCCGGATCGAGGTACGCAAGCCCTCGGATACATCATCCAAACGTTCAAGAATCTCCTCGCTCATCATGATGGCGCCAGCCGCCATGTCCTCCCTCGCATGCTCCGGCGTGTCCGCGCCTATAATCACGGAGTCCACTTCATGATGCAGGCACCATGCCACCGCAAGTTGCGAAGGTGAATGCCCGGTTTCCCCGGAAAGATCCAGAAGCGTTTGAATGACATCGCGGACCCGGGGCGTCATGGCGGCGCGAAAGTTATACGGCCCTTGATGCCAGGGTGTGCCTGCCGGCGGCGGCTTCCCATACTGATACAGGCCGGCAAGCAGGCCGATGGCAGTCGGGGCAAAAACGGTCACCGCGACCTCCCCAGCCTTGCACGCCTTCACCAATCCCCGCTCGATGCCCCGGTCAATCAGGTTGTACTTGACCTGGTTGCAGACCGGCCTGGTCAAGTGTTCCGACGCGCAACACCGCAACACATTCTCCATGCGCCAGGATTCGTACGAACTCAATCCGTTGTATCGAATCTTTCCCTGGCGGACCAGCTCGTCCATGACATCCGCGGTTTCCTCGACCGACGTGTTTTCGTCCGGGCAGTGGCAGATGTACAGGTCAATGCGGTCGGTGTTGAGCCGCTTCAAACTTTGCTCAACCGAACGCAGAATGCCCGTCCGGGACAGTCCCCCGGGGTTGTTGTCCGAGGGCATTGCGCTGCCGACCTTGCTGGCGATTATGAATTCGTCCCTCCTCTTTTCAAGGGTTCTTCCGACGATTCTCTCGGACAGCCCGTCCCGATAGATATTGGCGGTATCGATAAAATTGCAGCCGGTTTCCGCGGCCGCATCAATGACCGCAGCACAGTCCGCTTCCCCACGCTCCGATCGAAACGCCGTGCCAAGGCAAACGCGGGAAACCCTCAGGTCGGTGCCCGAAAACATGGTGTACTGCATTCCGGCATCATACGGTGTGATTGTCTTTTTTCAATCCACCGTGCCGGCGGCGCGCCGCGGCGACCGATTCTGGCGCGGGATTTTGCGCGCCCGGCTCATTCCATCCCTCCCGCTCCGCATGGCGGGAATGCGGGGAACCCGGGGAGGCAATTCTCCTCGCTCCGCTTTGGGTGAAATGGTAGGAGTGGGGTGACAGAGCATCAAAAAATGCAGGAGCAACGCCATGACACCCGAAGAGATCCTGAAACATAAGCCCCGGGTACTGTCGCAGGATCAGCGCGAATTCTATTTTGAGAACGGCTATCTCCTGATTGAGAAGGTCATTCCGCAGGAGTGGATTGATCGTCTCATTGAAGTGACCGATGCCATGGTCGACCAAAGCCGCGCCCTCGACAAGTCCGACGCGATCTTCGACCTCGAACCCGGGCACACGGCCGAGAATCCCCGGCTTCGCCGCCTCTCCAGCCCGGTCGAGCACCATCCGGTCTACTGGGAGTACGCCTCGGAATCTATCCTCCCAGACATTGCGGCGGATCTGGTCGGTCCGGACGTGAAGTTTCACCACTCCAAGCTGAACTTCAAGTGGGCCGACGGGGGGGATGAGGAGAAATGGCACCAGTATATCAGCTATTGCCCGCACACGAATTACTCTCCACTCACCATGGGCACCCTTCTCCACGACTGCGGGCCGGACCAGGGGCCCCTGGGGGCAATCCCCGGGACGCACGAGGGCCCTCTGTACGATCAGTACAATGCCAGGGGACAATGGGTAGGATGCCTGAACGACGACGATCTGACAAAGGCCGAGCCTTCCAAGGTACATTACCTCTGCGGTCCCGCGGGGTCCGTGACCATTCACCATTGCCGGGTGGTTCACGGATCGGCCCAGAACAAATCTGATCTGGGGCGCCCGCTCCTCCTGAACGTCTTCTCGAGCGCAGACGCTTTCACCTACACCTACAATCCGCTCAATTCGCGGCACGACGGAACAATCGTTCGCGGGGAACCAGCCCGCTGGGCGCACCACGATCCCCGGCCCTGCCTGCTGCCTCCGGACTGGTCCGGGGGATATACCTCCCTCTACGCATTGCAGCAGGAAGAGGAGTGGGAAGAAAACCAGCTCAAAACCATCGAGGAACAGCACGCCCGGATCGGAAAGGACGACAAACCGACCTGTGACCCGGAAGCGCAGATTGCGGAGTAGCGAGGATGACCGGGTCAAAAATCAAAGTTACCTTCGAGATCCATGCGGATTCCTACGAACTCCTGAAGACCATTCGGGACCGGTACGGACTGCCAGACACGTCCAAGGCGCTTCGCTGCCTGCTTGCCTATTCGGCCTCCGACGAATCGGATTGGGACGACATTTTCAGGAAAGTCCGCTGCCTCCGTTGCGGATGAAACAACGTATCGGCAGGGCATCCGCATGAAATTTTCCGAACAAGCAGACCACGTCCGTCACCTGGTGGACACCGAGCACTTTCGCAACCGGAGGCGCGACGGGGAAACAAGGGGCGACGGGGAGATTGAGCTGACCGCAGACTGGGGCGCCCGCTACGAGGGCGAGCAAACTCCGCTGGGGGAACGCACCGTGTCGGATTTCCGCCGATTCTGCGCGTCGGCCATGGGGGTCAAGCTTTCGGCGGACGATGCGGGCTCTCCCTGCGTTCGCTGGAGCACAGCTTCCACCGGGCGCAACTTCGACCGGCTCGATCCGGCGTTCGAATCATTCGAGATTTCGATCAGCAAAACGGAAATACTCATCGCGGCGCGGCACGAACGCGGGCTCCTGCACGGCACGCATTATCTCGAGCGCATCATGTCCGACCGGGGGGGACCGTTCCTGTCACTCGGACACAACGGGCGAAGCCCCGCTTTTATGCCGCGAATCTCGAACAGCATATTCATTGACGCGTGCCAGGAGGTTACGGACTCCGGCCAGTTCAGCGACGAGTACCTGGGCTTCATGTCCCATTTCGGCGTGAACGGGATTCACCTCTTCACGCGTCTCTGGGACTTCTGTCGCAGCGAAATTCTCCCCGAGTTGAACACGCCCGATTTCAACCGGCGGATAGACCAGCTCAACCGGCTGTCGGCCCGGACGCAGCAGTGCGGGATCGACCTGTACCTGTGCATCTTCTCCCCTCCCCTCCCGGCCTCCCTTCCCGTGTTCCGGGCACATCCCGACGTGCGGGGGGCTTCCTCTTTCGCAATCCTGGAGAGCAATGAGAATCTGCATTGCCTTTGCAGTCACCAGGAGGGATCGCTACGGTTCTTCGAGGAGTCCATCATCAACATTTTCAACGAGGCCCCGGATCTCGCCGGGATCGTTTCCCTGGTGGGCGGCGAGGGGTTCTTTCACTGCTTTACCCGCCCGGTCACACCCTATTCCGGCAACTCAAGTTGTCCGGCGTGCAAGGACATCGATCCTTCCGAAGGCGTGGCCACCCTTGTGAACCGTTGCGCCGGCGCCCTCAAGAAAACGGGAACCCACAAGGTCTACTTCGGGTGGCCCTACAGCGCTTTCACCTGGTCGGGTGAGGACAAGTCCCAGCAGAAATTCCTCGGGCTCCTGAACGATGACGTGTCGGTCGTTTCCAATTTCGACACCGGCTCTCCAGACAAGGTCAATGGTGACGGCGCACATCTTTTCGACTACAACATCAAGACGATCGGACCGAGCGACGCCTACGATCGCCAGCGGTCCCGCCTGGCGGCACTCGGGAGACCGATCTATGCAAAAGTCGAAACCAGCGTGACCCCCCATGCTCACTTCGTGCCCTACATCCCGGTTCACCACCGCTGGCACCGTCGGGCCCTGGCCATGCGCGCGGCTCCCGTCGCGGGGTTCATCGGCCAGTGGCGATTCTACGGAATGAACGGGTCTCTTCCGGAGGAATTGCAGTACCGCGTGACCTGGAATCCCGAGGAAAAGACGGACGACGCGCTGCGACAAATCGCCATTCGCGACTTCGAAATCCCGGAGAAAGAAGCCCGTCATGTCGTCCAGGCATGGGAGCGACTGAGCACCGCCTGGGACGACTTCCCCTATTCAGCGATGCTCAGCGGGGAGCGTACCAACTACTTCCGGGGGCCCCTCTACATGGGACCGGCGCATCCGCTGATTTTCGATCCCCAGAAGTCGTATGGCCTGAGCCCGGCGTTCAGGAAGCTGCGTCCCGACGCGGTGGAAGGTGGTCCCGTGGAAAACGAGGAGGAACATATCGCCAACGCGCACCCGCATTACGTGGACCAATTGATGTTTGTCCTGCCCTTTGGGGAAGAGCGATTTCTCGAGCTGATCGGACGATGTCGATCAGGCTGGGAAGAGGGGCTTTCCGCGTTGCATGAAATCCTGGACCGCAGCCCGACGTTGCGGGCGGAACTGGAGCTGGGCGTTTGCGTAATGGTCCACATTCATCTCGCGTCGGTGGAAAATGTCGCCCGCTTTTACCGGGCGCGCGACAGGACTTGGCGGGGACATACCGACCTGGCCACCTTCGAAAAAGACATTGAAGAGCTTCAGTCGATTGCCGCCGTCGAGATCGAAAATGCAAGGAAAAGCCTTCCGATCCTGGAGCGGGATCCCAGGATCCCCTTCAATTTCTGTTACGGGAACCCCTACACCGCGAGCATGGTAAGGGAGAAAATCAAACAGTGCGAATTCGTCATGAACGAGGAATTGCGGATATTCAGGCAGGACGTCCGCTTCCACATCTGGCAGGAGTTTCCGTAATGGATACGGATCCTTTTCTACTCGCAGAATTGGAGTCCCGATGTCTACTGTCTACGCCACCTTGGAAAACCGAAACCGGAGAAGGAGAGAACGAATGGGAGCAGAGGCAAAAGCGAAAGAATTGGGAATCGAGTTTCCGGACAACGCGGAGCCGGCCTACCTGAAGATGGCGACACGGGCGGGCAACCTGGTTTTCACATCCGGCCACGTATCGAAGATCAAGGGCAAGCTGGGTGACGACCTGACCGTCGAGCAGGGCTACGAAGCCGCAAAAGAAGCCGTCATCTGGGTCCTGCAATCCGTGCACCAGGAAATGGGAACGCTGGACGGTCTGCGGGTGACGAAGCTACTGGGCATGGTCAACTCCACGCTCGATTTCACCGACCAGCATCTCGTGATCAACGGAGCGTCCGACCTGCTTCATCAGATCTTCGGCACGGAAGACGCGGGCTGGCACGCGCGAAGCGCGGTCGGTTTCGTTCAGTTGCCTACGGGCGTGGCGGTCGAAATCGAGGGGATTTTCGAAATCGTCTAAAGGTGAAAGGCTAGAGGAATTCCGCGGTACTGACGGGCTCCCCGCCGCGCTCCGCGGACGCCTCCGACGCCCAGATCACGGCTTCGGTCCGGCGCACGAGCGGCGCGTCCAAGCCCAGCAACGGGTCTTTCCGCCCCTCCCGGGCGTGGGTAATGAATTCCTGGATCGTCCGGCTGCACTGGTGTTTCCAGACGTCCCCGCTGTCAAGGTGATGCGTCGCGAAATCCGGATCTGGGCCGTACTCCCGGCCCCGGGGTTTCGAGGACCACATGACCCGGCTCTCGATCGGGTTGTAGGGATTGTAGTCGAACTGGCCCTGCGTCCCGATCACGGTATGCCGCGCATCGTATGCCTCGGCAAAATCGATGTTGCCCTGCACGACGCCCACAACACCATTTTCAAAATCGATGAGCATGTCCTGCTGCGTGTGGTAATCGAACTCGCGCAGTTTCGCCGGCGAACTTCTGCACACGACCTGGGTCGGCGCAGCGTCCGCTTGGTAGACGGTCATGGAAATCGCGTGGCAGATGCCCATGGGAATCGCGCCACCGCTCTTCTCCTTGCTGAGCTTCCAGACCTGCTCTGCCGAGTTCGAGACCTGAATCGGGTGCCGGTACGTGAAGAAGGTGGAGGCAATCTCCCCCAGGGCCCCCTCACGGATCAGAGCCCGCAAATTCTCCTGCTCGTCATAGTGAGCCATGATGTAGTCCACCTTGGTGGTGCGGTCCGACCTCGCGACGGCCTCCGACAGTTTCCTGGAATCGTCCGCGGTGGTGGCAAACGGCTTTTCCAGAAACAGGTGCTTTCCCGCCTCGAGCGCCTTGATGGCGAACCGGGCATGCAGACTGTTGGGGACCGCGACCACCACCGCGTCAACTTCCGGGTCCGCCACCAATTCGTCGTAGGATGTGAAGAGCCGGGCCGATTCCAGGCCCAGTTGCCTTTTCCGCTCCTCCATGGCATCCGAGTTCAGATCGCACAGGGCCGCAACCACCGCATCCGGATTCCGGTTTGCGGTTCCGGATTCAGGCTCAAAACCACTTTCGCTGTATTCAACCCCCACCGACAAGGCGCCGGCCATCCAACCTGAAGCGCCAACGATTCCTACCCGCAGTTTTTCCGGCATGTCCAACTCCTGACTACCACCTGGCCCGTTGATTCCCGGCTCTGCCACATGGCGCGTGCAAAAGGGGCCAAAGGAGCCCGAGTCTGCCACAGGGCCTGACAGCAGCGCCACGAATTTCACAATCTATTCTTGATTCACGCCTAGGGTCACGCCGATATTCATCCACGTGAACTCGAGCACTCTTACCGGCGGCGAAGCGGTCGTCGAAACATTACTCGCCTGCGGTATCGATACCGTCTTCGGCATTCCCGGAGGACACAGCCTGCCCGTCTATGACGCCCTTTCGCGGCACGAACGGATTCGCCATGTTCTGGGGCGACATGAACAGGGGCTGGGCTTCATGGCAGACGGCTTTGCGCGTGCCTCGGGCAAAATCGCGGCCGTCAGCATCACCAGCGGGCCGGCAGTGGCAAACCTGACCTGCTCGCTGGGTCAGGCCACAACCGATACGGTCCCGATGCTGGTCGTGGCATCAACCCCCCGCGCCAACCTGGTGGGGCGGAACCGGGGTGGCCTGCACGACCTGAACAACTCGCTGGACCTGGCCCGGCCGGTGAGCCGGTATGTCGCGCATTGCGAGTCCGTCTCGGAAATTCCAGGCGTTATCTCGGACATCGTGCAATCGCTCCGCTCGAGTCGTCCCGGCGGCGCATATGTCCAGATTCCCACCGATGTCCTGGCTTCAAGGGGAAAAGCGGAAATCCCGAGCCGGGTTGACACCTCTCCCCTCCCGGCGGATGACCGCGCGATCGAATCCGCCGCCGCCATTCTCCGGGAAGCGAAGCGTCCTCTCATCATTGCCGGAACCGGGGCCATGGTCTCGGGCGCAGGCCCCTCCATCCAAACCCTGGCCGAGAAGCTCGGCGCGGTCGTCAGCACCACCGTGCTGGGACGCGGCGTGGTGGCCGGGGACCATCCAAACGTCATCTTCCCCGACGGCATCGTCCCCACGGAACTGGACGAGATCTATGCGAATGCGGATGTGGTTATGGCCGTCGGGACCATGCTGAGGCAGGAGGATACGGCCGACTTCTCCCTGCCGATCCGCGGGAAGCTGATTCACATCGACATCGACCCGGAGGAGTTCGGCCGCAGTTATCCGGCGGACCTGGCCGTGCACGCGGACGCGCGTTGCGCATGCGAGGCGGTGATCGGGCTCCTTGATGGCATCGAGCCGGCAACCGAGACCTGGGCGAAGGAGGCCAAGCAGAAACTGGCCGACCGAGTGGAAACCCGCCGGAAGGCCAACCCGAAGGACTTGTCGTTTATCGAAAACTTCAGAGAGGCGCTTCCCCGGGACACCATGTTGTTCGCCGACCGGTGCAACATCGGGTACTGGTGGTTCCGCTATTCCCCGGGCTATGAGCCCCGCACCTTTCACTACCCCTTGGGCTACGGCGGACTCGGCGGCGCGCTTCCGGAATCGCTGGGCGCGCGCATCGCCTGCCCCGATCGCCGGCTGATCTGCGTGCTGGGTGACGGGGGCATGCAGTTCACCATGCCCGAACTCATGGTGGCGGTTCAGGAAGATCTAAATGTGCCGATCGTGGTCAGCAACAACAACTGTTACGGGGCCATCAAAGCGGGGATGACCCGGAACAAGTTCAACAGCGGCTTTGGCACAGCGATTCGCAATCCCGATTATGGGAAAATCGCCGATGCGTACGGGATCCCATACTGTCGCACGGACGATCGCGCAGAGTTTCTCGAGCAGGTCCGCGGGGAAGTCGAACAGCAGCGGCTGATCCTGATGGAATTCGTCAACGACATTTCGGATCCATAGTGCATCGCGCCCACAGCCTGCAAACCATCGTGGACTACCACGTCCGCACCAAGCATCACCTGGAGAAATACGCGGAACACCTCGGGTATTTCGACTGGGAGACGCAGCCCGATCCCTTTCGAACCTTCGAAGGCGCAAGACGAATCTCACTCGATTTCCCGGAGGACCCGGACGACCCGCCATACGACGCGGTCTTCGATCCAACATCGGTTTCGCCGAAGCCGCTGAATCGAACCTCGGTCTCCCTCCTTTTCTACCACAGCCTTGCCCTGTCCGCGTGGAAGGAGCACCTCGACCGCCGATGGTCTCTTCGGTGCAACCCATCCAGCGGCAACCTCCACCCGACGGAAGGATACCTCATTGCGCCGGCCGTCGAGGGGCTGACGACAAAAGCCGGGCTGTATCACTACGCGCCCTATCACCACGAACTCGAGGTCCGGGTGGAGTGGGACTCGAACATGGCAGAGGACTCCCTGTTCATCGGCCTGTCGACGATCTATTGGCGGGAATCCTGGAAGTACGGAGCGCGTGCGTTCCGATACTGCCAGCATGACATGGGACATGCAATCGGAGCGGTCGTCATCGCCGCGGCTCTTCTTGGGTGGAAGGCGCGGCTGATTGCCGATACTCCGGATGAGGATCTCGCGAAGCTGCTGACAACCGGCGATCAGCGGGGACCGGAGGCAGAGCATGCGGAAAGCCTCATCCAGCTCACTCCCCATGATCGGGAGGCGAGGCAGCCCGCTTGGCCCGCGCCACCATCGAGACCGGCCGGCAAACCGAACCGGCTCAGCACCGATCACCACGCCTGGCCCGTGATCGACGACGCGGGCGCCGCTACCGCTCGAACGACCCGCGCCGCACAGAGGGAAGAACCCTCGTCCCGACCCCCAATCAGGGGCTACTCCGATTTACCCGCCGGGAACCTGATTCGGAAACGCCGAAGCGCGTATGAAATGGACGGGCGAACCTCACTGCCCCGGGACACGTTTTTTCGCCAGCTCAATGCGGTCATGCCCGGGCGACCACCGTTTTCCGCCCTCTGGTGGCATCCCCAGGTCCATCTCGCCCTTTTCGCGCACCGCGTGGATGGCCTTGCGCCCGGATGCTACCTGTTGCTGCGCGATGATGCCGATCGGACAGCCCTGGCATCGGCCTGCCGGGACGACTTCGCCTGGGAACCGGTCGACGGAGGCCCGGACGGCCTGTTCCTACTGGCGGAAGGCGATTTCCGGGAGAAGGCAAAGAAAGTGTCCTGTCATCAGGATATCGCCTCCGACAGCTGCTATGCGCTGGCGATGATTGCCCCCTTCAACAGCGCGCTGGAACACCACGGCCCCTGGTTCTACAAGAATCTCCATTGGGAAACGGGGCTCATTGGCCAGGTCCTGTACCTGGAGGCCGAGGCCGCGGGCATTCGGTCTACAGGGATCGGCTGTTTTTTCGATGATGCCATGCACGAAGTTCTGGGCCTAGAGGGCCTCCAGTGGCAGAGCTTGTATCACTTCACGGTCGGCGCCCCGGTGGTGGACCTGCGGTTAAGGACCGCTCAGGCGTACGCACATATTGGGGCATGAGAGAAGTGGTGCAGGCTGCGGCAGAGGGTCAAAGGCGGAGAATGCGAGCATGCCTCCCCGCGGAATTACCGCAAGTTTGTACTTGCCTCCCGCGCCCAGAAATCGGAAACGGAATCTGGCCGGTGAAGAATTGATAAGCTCCAGGAGTTCGAACATGACAAGATCTTTTACGCCATACTCTTTCAAGAAGTCCCGCGCACTGCTTCGCGAAGCGGAAAAGTGGTTTGCAAATGGCGCCCAGGGAACCCGTCAGCCCACGTACAAGGATTTCCCAACCTACTTCGAACGGGCAAAGGGCTGCCGGATGTGGGACGTGGACGGCAACGAATTCATCGATCTGCTCTGCAGCATCGGGCCGGTTCTCCTGGGGTACGCCTACAAGCCCGTCGACGACGACGTGATTCATATTCTGCGGAACAGTTTTCAGTCTTCAACCAACCACCCCATCCAGATCGAGCTGGCCCGCAGACTGGTGGAAACCGTGCCGTCGGCCGAGCGCGTGCGTTTCCTGAAAACCGGCACGGAAGCCACCGTGGCCGCCGCTCGCCTGGCCCGGCAGATTACAGGACGGATGTGGGTGGCCCGTTGCGGCTATCACGGATGGGCCGATCTCTGGCGGTACGGCGAGAAGGGGGGAACGCAAAAGTCGGCATGGGAAGTCGTTCCTTCGTTCGACGGTTCCGCGGAGGACCTTGAACGGCTCATCCGGAAAACCCGCAAGAAGTTCGCCGCGATCATTCTCTGCCCGGCCGACACGAGGCCGTTCACCACTGAGAATTACCAGAACATCATCGACGTCGCGCACCGGCACGGAGCACTGGTCATTTTCGACGAAGTCAAAACCGGCTTTCGCACCACGGTGGGCGGCGTGCAGAAACTGCTCGGCGTCACACCCGACCTGACCACCTTGTCGAAAGGAATGGGAAACGGATACCCAATCGCCGCGGTAGTAGGGAAAGAGGAGTATATGAAGCGGTGGGACGAGACGCCCACATCCGGCACTTTTTTCGTGGAGGCATCCTCCCTTGCCGCGTCCAACGCGACACTGCGGATTCTGCAGGAAAAGCCAGTGGTAGAGACCCTGTGGAAGCGGGGACAACAGCTCATTGACGGACTCAACAGGATTTGCGAAGAGCACGGCATGGAAGAGCCCAAAGCCGTCCCCGATCCGACGCCTTCCATGCCGCGCTTTTCGTGGCACGTCCACGAGTTCAACCGCTGCGACCATCCGGCTCATCAGTACTTCTTTGGTCAATGCATGCGGTATGGACTCTTCTTCTGTCCCTGGCATGTCGCTTTCGTCAATTATTCACACGGGAAGCGCGACATTGATGAGGCGCTTGAAATCTGCGATTTCACCATGGGGAAAACCAAGAAAAACTGGCGGACGTCGAAGGCAGGGATGACAATTTAGGGAGGACCTCATGCACCTAGGACTCACTCAATACACGGCCTGTTCCGAAGGAACAAAGTTTGTTGAAAACGCCGCGCGGCTGGGAGTGGAGGGAGCGGAACCTTTTATCGGCTCTCCCGATGACAAACTCCTGAATCTTCCCACCGGCAAACTCCACGAACTCCGAAACAAGGCGATGGACCTCGGCGTGCGGATTCCATCCGCCTGTCTCGGCGCGTTCAACAACGATTCCAGCCTCGTGGAGTCTTCCGGAAAGGCCAAAGCAATTGCATTCATCGAAAAGTTCCTGGATTTCAGCCACGCCCTGGGCTCCGACCTCATGCTCCTGTGCAGCTACATCGAGTCACATCCCGATTCAGAGATCAAAAAAACCAACATGATCAACGTGGTGCAGGAAATCCTGCCCTACGCCGCCGACCTGGACGTGAGGATTGCGATCGAGTCTCCCCTTCCCGCGGACGAGTTAAAGGAAATGATCCAGACGATCGACTCCGAACAGGTCGGGGTCTACTTCGATACCGGAAACGCCGTGGCGAACGGGTACGACCCCGTCGAGGAAATCGAGACCCTGGACCAGGATATTTTTGCCGTCCACATCAAGGACTGCCATTCACTCCAGCTTCTCGGGCTACACCTCGGAAACGGCGACGTGGACTTTCCTGGCAGCGTTGAGGCACTAAAGAAAATCGAGTACGATGACTGGTTGATGATCGAGACATCCGGCGACGACGAAGAGGCCGTAAAGGAAGACATTCAAAGACTCCGCGCATTTTGGAATGAGGCCGGGGAGGACTGATGTCCGACGCCTTTCGAATGCAGGAAAGGCGGGAGAAGAATGATCATTCGCGCCCAAGAGGTTCGGTCCCACGAAAGGGAACTGAAACGCGGATTTGAACACGATGGCTACATCTTCATCGAGGAGTTGTTGCATCCGGACCGCGCCGGGGAGCTCGCGGACACCGTCTTCGAGGTGGAGAGCCGATTGCTCAAGGATCCGGACGAGAAAGAGCACATCTTCGAAAAGGACGATGCGGGTACCATCGTGGCCGCCCGTTGCCTCCACAACCTGATCGAACAGCACCCCGCCTTTCGGGAATTGGCCAGGGAACCCGCGATCGTCGACCTCGCCGAGTTCGCACTCGGTTACGAGCCGTTGTACTACCGGGCGATTTCGACACTGAAGCGCCAGTCGGTCGGCTCGGCCTTTCCCTGGCACCAGGATTTCGCCTACTGGGGCGCAGGGCGCCCCGACATGATCGGGATTTGGATCGCACTTCACGACGCCACGATCGAGAACGGGTGCATGGACATCATTCCGGGCTCCCACCAGTGGGGAATATTGCCCTGCGAGGAAAACGATCCCGGAAGGCCGATTCTCACCAGGGAGCAGGAGGCGCAGCGGATCCCGGCGGAGGTAAAGGCGGGGGGCGCGCTGCTGTTTCATGCGCTCCTCGTGCACCGCTCCTCACCCAACCGCTCCAACAAGGAACGGTGTGCCGTAATCTTCGAGTATACCGCCCGGGAATTCGACAATGGTCCCCATCATTTCGACCGACACTGCGGCTGGAATCCGAAAACAGACGAGATGGTGGCTTTGTAGGTCCCGCCTCCGGGCTCCTGCATGAGCTCAAACTCCGAACGTAAAGGCCCTTGGCAAGAATTGGCATCGGGGGGATACGGAGTGCAGCGTGGGCGGCTACGGAACCCGGAACACCACATCGTGGTGCTGATCGACCTTGACGTTTGCGACCATCTGCTTCGCGCCACCGGGCCATGAGATCTCCAGGTCGACAGGGCCTTCGATCAGCCCGAGACCGAAATGAAGGGTCATGTCATTCTGATTGCCCTGTCCCGTTCCGCTTTCCACTTCCCTCACAAAAACCCGGTCGTCAGCGCGGATTCGAACCTGGGCGCCAATGGCCGACCGATTCACGTGTTTCCCGTCACCGGATAATTTAAGTTTAAGCCAGTGATTTCCAGTGTCGTTTTCGTTTAGAAAAAGCTTCCCGTTGCTGCACAGATCAAGGTCGCCGTCATTATCGATGTCCGCCCAGCCCGCCTGGTAGGTTTCGCCAAGCTTTGCCACGCCCTGCTCTTCCGTCACGTCGACAAATTTCCAGTTTCCCTCGTTGCGGTAGAGCACCGGGTAATTCTTGATCCCATAGCTGCCAGTGCCGTACACGGTCGTGTAAAACAGGTCCAGATCACCGTCGTTATCGAAGTCCCCCAGCGCAGGCGATGCATATGATTCCTGCCAAGCCAAGCCGGCGCCTTCGCTCTTGTCCTCGATCCTGTACCCGCCTTCGGCTCCGAGGTTGCGCAGGAATTGCGGGCGATCCTGGTCCTCGGGTGGATGGCTGAAATTCCCGAGAAACAGATCGATATGCCCATCGTTGTCAAGGTCGCCGAAGGCAGACCCGATCGAGTGGCCACAAATATGATATTTTATTCCCCCGGTATATTCGATTTCCGCATCGGGAATCCCCGCCGCGCCGTATTCCACCGCGACCTCCTTGAGATTCAGTTTCCCGTCGTTCCGGTACAGGAAGTTGGGCTGAAGGCGGTAATGGGACGTGTACACATCGGCGTCCCCATCCTCGTCGAAATCAGCCGCCGTTACCCCCCGCGTCGAATAACAGGCGTTGGAAGGCGACTGCCAGTGCAACCGGAAAGAGGATCCGCCCTCGTTAATCAGGATCGCATCCGGATACACGGCCTCCGTCCATGCTTCATATCCACCCACGTACAAGTCAACCCACCCGTCATTGTTCAGGTCCGCCCATGCCCCGCCGAGTGAGCTACGGGTGGGCAGAGGCGGCGTGGGAACTTTTTCGAACGTGCCATCCCC
>CAZTAB010000146.1:0-2083 GCA_964611475.1 uncultured Verrucomicrobiota bacterium
GGGGAACGCTCAAGCGCCCTCTCCAGGATCCCCCTGGCCTCTCCCATCTCGTCACGAAGGAGCAGCTGCTCGGCAAGACGAAACATCAACTCCACGTTGTGGGAGCCGTGGCCGATTCGCTTCCGGTAATACTCGACGAGCCCGGCCGTGTCATTTTGCTCGTGGTACATCCGCTCGATCTGGGCATGAACCTCGTGGAACATC
This sequence comes from uncultured Verrucomicrobiota bacterium, assembly GCA_964611475.1. Classification (GTDB taxonomy): domain Bacteria; phylum Verrucomicrobiota; class Kiritimatiellia; order SLOV01; family SLOV01; genus CAUZEO01. Next base: position 205 of record CAZTAB010000146.1, read on the forward strand.
CAGCTGTCCGGGTCCAGATCCGCCAGCGCGGCATCGTAGAGTCCCAGCGCCCGGCCCAGGCGGCCCCGATCCACCTCCAGTCCCGCGAGCTTGATGGTAAACTCGATGCGCCGATACACGGAAAGGTCATCGTCCAGCAGAAGGTTTTCGTACTGAGACGCTGCGCCCCCGATATCCCCTTCGTCGTAAAGCAGCTCAGCGAGCTCCTCCAGGATCTGCGTGTCGGCGGGATTCAATGCCGACATTCTCCCCCACACTTCTGCCGCCTCCTCGAGCCGGCCGCTGCGGAGGTAGCAGCGCCCGAGAGCCGGGTAGATCTGAAGGCGGTTCTCCTGCTCCCGGGTTCGTTCCAGCGAGGACGTCAGCGACGCGGCGGCGGCATCGTACTCATCCGCAAACAACGACAGTTCGCCGCGGCAGTACGGTGCGTACCAATCCCCCGGGAGCAACAATGCGGCGTGGTCGTAGTATGTCGCGGCCGCCTCACGGTCGCCCTGCAGATCGAGTACAAGGCCACAAACCAGCGCAATATGCCCATCCCCAGGATGGCTCCTGAACCGGCTTTTTAGCTCATTCACCCATGACGAGAGCGTCATCGCCTCGACATGCATCTTGTAGAGCCACTCGAGCGCAGCGCCTTTCCGCGGTTTCCGGAAGAGAATCTCCTCGTAGCGCTCCCTGCGCTTGTCCTGGCCGGAGTCCCCGCGCGAAGAACCTGGGAATGCGGCCAGGGTTAAACCAAACAAGAGAAGGCAGGAGACTCCTGCCCGAAGCGGCGCGATCGTGTGGGGTAAGCGGCGAAGGCAAAGGTTCATCGGGTCCCTTTCGGATACGGTACCACAGTAACATGCTCAAAGCGTGGAACAGATCGGATCTTTTCTGCCGATTAAATCCTCCCCGGGTCTCATTCCCGCAGACTTGATGTATAGTGGGGCTCGACCGACAAGACTCCACGTGCCTGCCACATTCACAAGACTGATCCTGCCGACCCTGCTGCTCGCATACCCCATGCAGGCGGCGACGGACATCCGGAACCGGGGAGACCTGGAGCAGGTGAACGGACAGTACCGCCACAACGACCGAATTCTAATACGATGGAAGGCGGATGCCCGGATTCAAGGCCGTCCGGCCCGGACCTGTACCCCGGCAGAACTTTGCTCGACCCTCGGCCTTCCCGCGGGCGTTACAGTGAAAAACAACCCGGCCGCCGATATCCTTCGTGAGCAGGCCGGCAGCCAAGGAAAACCCGGGGAGAACGGCCTGCATTTTGATAGCTTTCAGATTCTCCGCCTGAACGACCGCATCTGTGTGAGCAAAGCGCTGGACACCCTCTCCGACCATCCCCTCCTGGAGTACGCGGAGGCGGACGGGATAGGAACCGGTGGCGGATTCGTGCCGGATGACCCCGGTTTCGACCTGCAATGGCACCACGAAAAGATTGGATCGACCAACGCCTGGATTCACGGGTCGGGTTCGCACGAAGTCATTCTCGCCGTTCTGGATACCGGATTAAACACCAACCTCCCGGAGTTTGCAGGCCGACTGGTCCCCGGATACGATTTTGTGAACGACGACACCAATCCCGATGACGATCATGGTCACGGCACGGCGGTCGCCGGTACCGCCGCGGCAACCGGCAACAATGCCACGCTGATTGCCGGGATGACATGGAACGCCCGGATCATGCCTGTAGAAATCCTGGGCGAAGACCTGTTCGGGTACTATTCATGGTGGGCGGCGGGCGTCGATTTTGCAGTGTCGAACGGCGCGAAGGTGATCAATCTGTCCGCGGGCGGGGACGACACAAACTCCTCGCTGGAACGGTCCATTGAGAACGCCATCAACGCAGGAGTCATCTTCGTGTCCATCACACACAATG
>CAZTAB010000147.1:0-5743 GCA_964611475.1 uncultured Verrucomicrobiota bacterium
TATTTAGGCCCTTCATTCATGTTTTCCGGTGTGCGGGGACGTTGGCCATGGTTGGCGTGGCATTGGGTGGGATCATCACTTTGGCTGTTGAGAACATGCTGCTATTCTTGCCGCAAGGTTTCGGCCATCACGGTGGGGAGAAGTTCCTGCGGTTGGATTCCGGAACCGGAAAACGGGGAGAGGCGATTCCGAAGCGGAAAGAACGGGTTGTGGCGAAGCTGCAGCAACCAGTGTTCACTCAAAATCGACTATCGGATCAGGGAGTCTTCGATCGATCTCATCGAGCCGATACCCGAATCCCGGCCCGGAGACGGACGAAAGGTCGAGTGAGCCGTCCCGGCGTTTGTATAATCCGGGATGAATCTTCTCCTCGACGGTAGAGGCCTCCGGGTAGAATTGCATCGCGTTGCTTTCTACGCCCATGATCGTCCCGGCGTGGGATGCAAGAAGGCAGTGGGGAATCTGGGCAAGCATGGGATTGGTTAGATCTTGTACCATCAACTGCATGTCGTGTGCTTTCGCCCAGCATAGGCTGAGCAAGGCCCCGGTTTGTGTTTTGCAGGTCTTGAGGGCCACGCCGGACCAACCGAGCCTGCGCCCGAGGCGGATAAATTTCCAGTCGTGCGCGCTTTCGTCCAGGAAGAGGGGTTTTCGCTGTGAAACGCTGTGCACATCAATCTGGTTCGACTCGAGGTCGTAGGGGAAGGGCTGCTCAACGTAGAGCATCCGCTCCAGAATGTCTGGGTTCTCCTGGGCCAGCTGGTCCAGGATTTCGTTCACGTAGTCGGGGTTTCCGACCGTGCAGTTGAAATCGGCCGTCAGCCATTTCGCACCCTCCTGCTTCCCTATCTCTCCCACCTTTACAATGCGATCGTAGTCCCATGGACCGTCATTTCCCCGAAGCTTTATTTTTAGGCAGTTGAGCCCGTCGGTTTGTATCCAGTCCCGCAACAGGACCGGATAGCCGTCATCCGGTTCTTCGCCGCTTAGATCCGCGCTTTCCAGCGGGTCCAATCCTCCAACCAGGTGCCAAACGGCCAGTCGTGACTCCGGGGAGACGAAGTAATCCTGCGGGTATTTCCCGGCAAAAGAGTCGCTGGAATCCGGCTCTGCCTCGAGATAGTGGGACAGATCGTGCGACATGTATTCACTGTTGTAGGTGTCATATACGGGGGTCCCGTGAAGGACTCCATATGCATCATGAATTGCGATGTCGAAGGCCGACAGGGAGACCAATGCAGCGAGGTGTGGCATGGCCTCATCGCCAGAGGTCCTGGCGTTGAACGATGCCAGCAGTGGCCCGAGGCGGTCTCGCAGGTAGGCATGCCCGATGTCCATCGGGTGGCCCTCTTCCTGGAACGACTTGAGATCGCGTCCGAGAAGCTCGGTGAAAGACTTCATCTTGTCTTCGCGCATTGTGTAATCTGCCTGCGACGGCCAGGTCCAGGCCACGCTGAGCGGCGTTTCCCCCCAGCCTTGTGCGACCCGGCCGTTTCCATCTTTGAGGCGGACGCAGGCTCGTGCGCAACTTACGTGTGTCAGCACCTGGTTCCCGAATTTAAGAGGCATGCGCGTGAGCACCGGGAGGAAGAAGCACGCGACATCGGCGATCTGAACATCATGAGGGTTCCGCATAATGGTGCGGATGAATAGGCCCGGGAGCGACGGATGGCAAGCATTTTAACCGGCCGGAGCTCACTGAGCTGCCTGGAAATTGGTTTTAGCCTTCCCCGGTCGGGATGGTTTAACGATGGCGCAGATTGCCTGAAGTGCAAGTCCCGGTAAACCCAACCTCGCGACCAACCTTGGCTCCTGTCCCCGATCTTCCGCCCGGCGGTGAGGTGAGGTGGTGCATTCCGCGGTTTCTCAATGCTCAAACGTTCGGTCGCTGACCGAAAGACCGAGGCGTTGGTGCGGGGCAGGGGCCGGTGCCCGGGCGGGTCGTCAGTCAATCGGCACGGCCAGGCGGCATGTCCAGCTTGATTCGTCCCACAGGTCGCACGCCTTGAAGAGGGTGTGGGCAATGAGGCGATGGCCGTATTCGTTCGGGTGGAACCCTCCATCCAGCAGCTGGCCCCTGCCGCTACCAGTCTGCAACCACGTTGCCCAATGATCTACGAGAGGAATCCTGCAATGCGCCGAGACCCGCGCGGTCGCCGACACGTAGGACTGCAGGTGGGAGATTCGTTGTTCCAATCTGCGCATTTGCGCCGAGCGAAGATCCGGGTTGTCCCATTGGACCATATTCACGACATCCTCAACAACGACGGGCATCATCGGGACGGTGGTCTGCAGCACGATTAGCGGATCATGCGTTTCCCGCACAGCCTCCAGGATCCTGGCGTAGCGCTCTTCGAATGCCGAGATTTCCCCGGTTCCTCCCACTGCGTCGTTGGTCCCGAACATGAAAAAAACAGCGTCAACATCGTATTTCATGATACGGTCTTCGAGGCGCTGTTCCAGGGCCCCCGTGCCCCAGCCGCCGACGGCGGTATTGATCACGACATCTTCATTGCGCCCGATCTCGCCAGTGCGCTCTTTAAAGAGTTGCGTGTAATCGCGATAGCCCCGCGTGTGGCGAGCTCCCTGGGTTATGCTGTCCCCACAAAAGAGCCAGGTAACTGGGGCTTCCTGACCAAGCAATCCGCGCAAATCAACCTGATGTGAGTTCATTGTCCGGTTTCCCCTCGAAGTACGGGTGCAGTTCGATCAGTCCAATGAAGTGCCTCTGCCCATCGGGACCACCGGGATCGGCGCTTGTCCCCCAGTCGGAAATCCGGATCGTCGCGCTCCTCCCCCTGTAGTGTTTATACGATCAACTGCGACGACGCGTCCATGGTTACCCATGCCGGAGAGATCCTTGACCATGCCGTCGCGGACCTGGTCGAATGTGTAATGCAGCACAAGGTCGTCGGAGACAGCTTGTTGGGGCAGGGCGATAGCGGCAAGGGAGGCGCACACGATATGAATTCCGCCGGAGATGGCGCGAGAAGCTACTCTGTTCATGTTTTTATCCTGACTGGCTAGAAATACCCAGTCCAGCATTAATGGGACCCGGTAATCCATGAGTGTTGAATTGCTTTGCGGTTGGGTGGAGAGGGCGGTGACTTCAAGTCTTCCTCATTCTCCCCCGCGGCAATTTTGCCTGCTCTATTTGCCGGCGGTGGGGGCAGGGTATTGCCTTGTCCTGCCGCAATATCGGCCACAAGATTTTGGGCTCGAATTAAGGAAGAAGATGGGTCCGCTGGCTATGTCCCCGGGGGCGGATCATACACCTGGTCGCTGCCGGTTTTGTGGGGCTGGAACTGAGAGCCCCGTGAAAGGGGAATACAGAAAGGCATGCAGTTGGTCGGAGTTCCAGAAATCACCCATGCGAAGTTGCGACAATTCCGGGAGGGAGGCTGTTTTCTCCTCGAGCGCGCGCTGGACCGTGACTCGCTGGAGCACCATACTTCACGGTATACCGTTTCTTGAGAACGGGCGCCGGGTGGATCCCGGATACGAGGCTGCCGGCAAAGTCGATTTTGTCGGGTTCAGAGCGTGAGCTGATTGCGGTAGAAGCCGTGTGAACATTTATCCGCGCGCCTTTTTGTACTGGCAGGTGGCTGTGCCTTGCCCTGGTCTCTGGAGTGGAAATTTGCAGGTTGTCGATTTGAAGGATTTGGATGCCGATCTGCCGTTGAACGTCATTTCTGCGGGGCGGATCCTCTGGCAAACGGAAATCCCGGAGCACGCAACGTGAAATGAATCCGGGTTGGAGCGCGGGTGGGGCCGACGCGGTTGGTTTTCCTTGTGTTATCCGCCGTTGCCTCGGTCGGTTTCTGCGTGCTGGCACCGCAAATGAATCTCTGCAGCCTGCAAGAACGCCGCGAGGGGTTGGGGGAACCTTGTATTCAAGCCTCAAGTGAGTGGATGGGGCTTCGCATCGCAGAATGATTACAAGCTCGTTCAGGTGTGCGCCGGGCAACCTGCTTCATTCGAGGCTGGCAGTCCAGCCGCCGTCCACGATCATGCCGGAGCCGGTGATCCATTCGGCGTCGTCGGAGGCCAGAAATACGCAGGCTCCGGCGATGGCGCGTGGGGTGCCGAACCGGCCCAGGGGGGTCCTGCGGATCGCTTTCTGGATCTGTTCCGGCTCGAGGTAGTCCTTGGCAGGTGTTTCGATTGCGCCAGGACAGACTGCATTCACGGTAATGGAGTCGGCTGCGAGTTCTAGCGCTAGATCCTTGGTGTAATTGAGAATTGACGCCTTGGACGATGGGTAGGCGGGCCCGCCGCCGCCGAACCCCGAGAAAATGGAAGAGATGTTGATGACACGGCCGGTTTTCGATGCTCGAAGATGTGGAATGGCGTTCTTGCAGGCCACGAATACAGCGCGGTGATTGACGGCCATCACGCGGTCCCAGTCCTCAATGGATAGGCATTCGCTATTGCCAGGGATGTGGATTGCGGCATTGTTCACGAGGATGTCGAGACCGCTGAACTCCCGGATGGTTCCCGCTACCATTGCCTCCACCTGGTGAGGGCAAGCTAGGTCGGTTCGGAGAAAGAGGCTCAAGCCCCCCAGCTTCGCGATCTCCTCTCCGGTCGTGGTGGACAGGTCGGTGTCGAAGTACTTTCCCGTCGCGGGTTCTTCCCGGATATCGGCAACGACGACGCGTGCTCCTTGGCGGGCAAACTCAATGGCAATCCCGCGTCCAATCCCGGAACTCCCTCCAGTGACAATGGCAATTCGTTCCTCTAGGTGCATGACGATAAAGAACTATACAATGTTACAGGATGGGCGGTGCAGGGATCAACCCCACAGCTGTGTAGTTCCAAGCCACAGACAGGAAGTGCAAGTTGAGGTTTGACGGACTGGCCGTTTCTGATATGCAAGGATCTTTCCAGAGATTGGAGGGTTTGCATGTTCCGGTGTTTGAATCACTTTGCGCTGAATCTAGAATGCACATGGGAAGAATCGCTTCCGTTGGCGAAGGCTGCCGGGTTTGAGGGTGCGGATGTCCACATCCTGCCGGGGGAATCCGCATCGAAATATGTCGACACCTTGGCCGAGCACGAGCTTCGGCCCGGCGCCGCGATGGCTGCGGTCAACCTCACGGACGAGGATGCAACGAGTCCCGGGGGGCTCGCCACCATCGGCAAGGCGGCTGAAATCGCCGCGGAAATCGGATGTGGAAGGTTTACCCAGTATATCTTGTCCTTCTCCGACAACCGGACCTGGAAAGAGAATTTCAGGTACCACGTGGAGCACTTCGGGCCGATTGCAAAGGTCCTTGGAGAGCACGGTTGCCACCTGGGACTCGAATTTATTGGCCCGAAGACGCTTCGGGTGGGACACAAGCACCCATTCATCCACACGATGCATCCGATGCTCGACCTGTGCGAGCAGGTCGGTCCGAATTGCGGTCTGCTTCTCGACTCGTGGCATTGGTACACATCGCTTGGAATTTGTGAGGATATCCTTGCTCTCCGGCCCGCTCAGGTCGTGTACGTTCACATTAATGACGCCCCGAGGGGGGTTCCGATGGAGGATCGTGAGGACTTTGACCGGAGCCTGCACGGCGAAACGGGTGTAATCGACCTGACGGGGTTCTTGGGGGCGCTTAAACACATTGGCTACGACGGTCCGGTCACGCCGGAGCCTTTCATGAGTGAATTCAAGGAGATGGATCCGGTGGTCGTCGTCGAGCGTGCTGCGGAGGGGTTCCGAGCCATTTGGTGAGTAAATGCCGCAGCATTG
>CAZTAB010000148.1:0-5977 GCA_964611475.1 uncultured Verrucomicrobiota bacterium
AAACGCCGAAAGCCCTCGATGCACTTCCCGGTGCGATCGCTCTCCAACGTCAAATACGCCACCCGCCGCGGATACTTCGAAATTCTCGGGAAGCAGGTGACGCGCACCCTTTCCTACAACACGGTTAAGACCTTTGCGCAATCCATGAGGCTGCTCGCGGTGACGAAGAACGCCCTGCTGGACAAAAGCGACATCGCATCGAAGCGCGAGGTCTACTACAACGCGAAAAGCTGGGGGGAGTGCCGGTTCGAGCAGCTGCCTGAAAGCGACACACTTCTTGACGACATGGAGGCCATGCTCGGGATCAACCGCGAACAACTCGGATATATTCCCGACGAGCGTGGCGGAGATGTGTGCGGGTTTTTGACCGTGATCGACCGGGACCAGGGCTCAGGAAGGGACATCCGAATCGATTGCACCAAGCTGGGCACCGGGGCCTGGAGCGTTCCCTCGCGCGTCGAGCACCTGAGGTTCGAATCGAAGGCAAAATTTATCCTCGTGGTGGAAACCTCCTCCCTTTTCCAGCGCCTTGTACACCATCGTTTCTACGAGACCGCACGCTGCATCCTGGTATCGATGAGCGGCGTTCCCACGCGCGCCTGTCGGCGATTCCTGCGCCGCGTTGCCGATGATCAGAAATTGCCCGTCCTCGCCTTTACCGACGGAGATCCCTATGGCTACTGCAATATCTACCGGACGCTGAAGGTCGGATCCGGCCAGGCGGCGCATATCAACAGATATTTCTGCGTACCCCAGGCGCATTTTCTCGGCGTCACCCCGCAGGACATTATCGACTACGAGTTGCAGGACGCCACCCATCCGCTCGAGGCGGTGGACATCAAGCGGGCGCGGGACGCCATGAAAAACGATCCGTTTATCCGGCATCACAAGGAATGGCAGAAAGCCCTCGAAAAAATGCTCGAAATGGGTGTGCGCATCGAGCAACAGGCCTTCGCGAAACACGGCCTGAATTTCGTGCTCGAAAACTACCTGCCGGAAAAGATCAAGAAGGCGAACTATTTGCCCTGACAAGTCAATTCATAGGCGCGAAAGACAAAAAAGCACGCTGGCGAACGTCCTCAGACTCCTTTGTGGTACCCGTGCACTTCCACGGCTACCTCATTCTTTTTTCCCCATCGCCTGCCGAACCGCATTGATTCCGGCGGGCGGGCAGACTTCTTCCACTAATCGCACGGCGATCTCATCGCCCAACTTGAGGACAAAGGCCGGTCCCGTCGTGATTTCAGCGCCGCGTTTGCCACATTACGGTCCCTGCGCGGCAGTCACATTCGGGACAATACTATATAGCATCAGCCTGTTCACCCCGGCACGACGTGCGGGTCTTCCATCAATCCGGCGGGGACGGGTGCGGTCGGTTGGTCCAGCAGTGAACGGGCCTGCCTCCAGAGAACCGACCGACGGTGACGGCAGTGGTGTCGCTCCCAGGTCGTGGTCATCAGGATCTCCAGGCCCAGGCGCGGATCTCCTCCGTCGATTTCAATCGAGGCCTCGACTTCCTTGCGACGCACGTCTCCCTCCGGCCAGAAACGCAACAACTCCCGACGCTTTTCCGTCTCTCCGGAATCGCGAAGCAATGCGTCCACCTCCTCCAGCAACGACCCGTCCCGCAACTCTTTCGCGGCAGCCATGAGCAAAGGGAGAGCTTCCTCCCGGTTGTCCCGGACATTGAGCAGGATCCGGCCGAGGAGTCCCCTGGCAATGCACCGGGGAGAACCGCCGGCACGCCATCCTGGTATTTCCTCATCGCAGCCCGCGATGTCGCGAAGTCTGGCTTCCGCCTCGTCCCACGTTTCCAGGGCACATGCGTGGACCCCTCTGAGAAATGTCCACAACCGGCAACCGGGCCGCCGTGATTCCGCCCATTCCAACGCGTGATCGAGATCTCTGTAACCGAAAGGCGGCCATCCGGTTTCTCCATCGCCCAGGGCAGCCTCCATCCTCTCGAGCGTTGCTTCGTCCGAACGACGCCACGCGTCTAGAATTCTCCGCCAGAAGTGCCCAGGCACCTGCTCGTCCACTGACGGGACAGTCCGCTGCGCATCCGGAATGCCGCCAATCTGATCCGCCACGGAGAGAAAACTTCTTCGGTGCTCATCGTCCAGTTCCTCCCTGCGCTCCACCGGTTGCCAGATCTCGACAAACGCATAGTCGTCCCCCGGATGCAGTTCAAGGCGCTCTCCCTGCAGCGGCGGAACGCCGGATTGGATCTCGCAACTTGTACCTCCATCCCGGGTCATAGACAGCGTCCAATCCGCGGTTGCGCCCGAGTACCCGAAGCTCCACAGTTTCTTGCCCGGGAGCCGCCCGGGGTCGGCAAGATGAAGCAGCCCCCACTGCCGCTGGTGATGATAGATACCAAACCAGTCGGCGGTCGAAGGATGATGGAATGTCCCAACCATCTGGTCGTAATTCCGGTGTCGGCTGAGGTCGACACCTTTGAAAATAGGCCATGATGTTCCGTCCCCCTCTCCTTCAATGTGGGCAACGAGCGGCTCCTCAGGGTATACAAACTCCGTGTCGCCGCCGGCGGGCTGCGCGGTGTTGGACCACCACTGTACCTTCCGGGTCGAGTCGGTGTCGTTCCACCCACGAACGGCCAGGATCACGCCCCGGTATCCTCGATAGAGCCGCACCTCCGCGCGCCAGGACAGGCCCCACTGCTTCTCCTGTTCACCCACTGCCACCCCGACCATCTCCGCCTCATCATCCCGAATCAACTCGTACGCGACAGGATCCGTGCCAGTCGGCGAATGGGTGTAGGGGAAGTTGAGTTCCATTCCCAGGGACAGAAAATTCCATCGCGGCGGAATCCGAACCGGACGGACACAGCGGTTGTCGTGAAGATACGCGGCACCGGTCTCGCGATCCTCTATCTGATAAACGCGTCCGCCCAGATCGGGGATGACTGTCACCCGAAGAGACTCGTTTTCCACAACGACGCTGCGGTATACCTTCCGAACGGGCTCCCGCCGATTGGATAGCACAAGCGTGTAGGGATAGATGGAAAATCCGCAGGTATTGTCCCGGTCAAACAAGGGCGGCATACAGGTTCGCGGTACAGCCTCGTAGGTCAGAAGCGGAAGGTCGTATTCCTGAACGTTCAAGAGTTTTTCGGCCATGGGAGGTGGCAGTAAACAGTAAACAGTAGACAGTGAAAAGAACGAAATCTTCCGCAAAGAGAACGAGCGGCCGATGAAAACACTTCAACGTCAGGAAAATTTACACGTCAACCCGCCGTCGACGACCAGTTGTGCGCCTGTGATGTAGCGCGCCTCGTCGCTGGCCAGGAATAACGCTGCATAGGCGACGTCCCAGGCATCCCCCATCTTCTTCATCGGGCAGATTGCGTTCCGCTGCCTGGTCATTTCCTCTACCTCGTCCGTTCCATAAGAAGACCTGGCAAGCTCCTCGACCATCGGCGTGTGTATCAGCCCGGGCAAAACGCAGTTCGCCCGGATTCCCTTTGCTGCATACTGGACGGCGAGGCTCCGGGTCAGTTGATTGACCGCGCCCTTCGACGCATTGTAGGAATCACTCGGGTAGCCGCCGTAGCGGATCGACGAAGTTGAGGAAATATTGACAATAGCGCCGCCGCCCTGCTTCTCCATCCGTGGAATACAGAACTTGCAGGTGAGAAACATGCCCTTGACGTTGACTGCCATCACCTTGTCCCAACCCTCCTCGGTCGACTCGACCACGCCGACCGGGTCGATAATTCCGACATTGTTGTGAAGAATGTCAACCCGGCCATAGGTCTCGATGCATTGATCGATCATCGCCCTGACTTGACCTGAATCGCTCACATCCACCTGACAGGTGGAACACGTTCCCCCTTCTCCGTCGATGATTGCTTTGGTCTCCGCCGCGGCTTCCGGGAGCATGTCCGCGGCAAACACCTTTGCCCCCTCCCGGGCATATAGAACAGCGGCAGCCTTGCCGTTGCTCCAACCCGGTGCGATCGAGCCGGCACCGGAAACCAGGGCGATTTTTCCCTTTACACGATCACTCATCCATTTACTTTCCATTCCACGCTGGCTCAAACGCAAGACAGGTTTTCCCCTCATCCCCCGTGCCGCGATGCAAAAACGATACTTCCAAAGGCATTCCCACCCGGATGGTTCCCGGCGCGCGCGCGTTCACACCCTCGATCCGGGCATCCACTCGCACGCCCTCTTCCAGATCCACCACCCCCACGCAGTACGGATTGTCCCGATCGTACCCCTCTGCGATCAGCGATGGCGGCCCGACGAAAATGCATGAATAGGCCGCCATGGCAATGTTGGGAAGCGCCCACAGGCCGCTGCCATGTGAAAGGGGCGCCGCATGCAGTATGACGTCCTTTTCGCGCAAGCCCGGGCAAATTGTCCGCGCAGAAGCCCATGCTCATGGCAAGCAGATTGCGGTGGGTCAGGATTACACCCTTGGGCTCACCCGTAGTGCCGGAAGTATAAAAAAGCCAGGCCGGACCCTCCGGCTCAACATCCGCGTCCTCCCGTCCCCCCACCTCCGCCGCGAGGAGCGTTTCGTAGTCCAGCAACTCCCCGGTCGTTTCCGCGGTTGTGATGAGGTGCCGCGCTTCGGGCATCTGTTCACGGCGCTGTGCCAGCGCTTCATTGAATTCAGCGGAAGCAATGACTGCCCGGACCCCTGCGTGGTCGATGATGAAAGAAAATTCCTTGGGATGCAGCCGGAAGTTGATGGGAACCACGGCGCATCCCAGCTTGAACGAGGCATACAACGCCTCGAGCATCTCAGGGCAATTATACATCAAAATCGCCACCCGGTCACCGCGCCTCAACCCAAGATGATGCAAAGAGGCAGCCAGCTGCGCGGCCCGCCGATTGAAATCCCGGTACGTGAGCGTTCGATGTCCGAACACGATGGCTGGATGATCGGGAAACGTCCTGGGCGGCCGCGGTAAGCGTGGCGCCGATATTCATGGTCCTGATTCCGTGGACACCTTGATGCGCTCGAATGCCGAACGGATTGGGTCGGGCATGGCAACCGGCTTCATCGTCATGCGATCCACGAATACGTGGACAAAATGGCCGGAGGCCGAGGCCCGGTCCTCCCCTTTCCGAAACACACCGATGCCATAGCGAACCGAAGACCGGCCGATGTGATCAGCGCGGACACCGACTTCAATCTCCTCCGGAAAGGCAAGAGGGCTATGGAAACTGCACTTCGATTCGGCGACCACGCCCACGATCTCCCCCTTGTGGATATCCAGCCCTCCCTCCTCAAAAAGGAAACGGTTTGCTGCGGTATCGAAGTAGGAGTAGTAGGTGACGTTGTTTACATGACCGTACAAATCGTTGTCCATCCACCGGGTGGTGATGTCGATGAAGTAACGATACGCGCGGCGGAGCTCGGCAGGCGGAGATTCACTCATCGTGCTCAGCCACAATTATGCGAGATTCAGACGGGGAGGGCAACGGGCGAAGTTTCCCGGGATGATGCTGTCTTGTCGGGTCGCCACGTGCGCGCCGAGCACTTCGATGTGGCCTCCAGCGGCCGGCCAGAGCCGGGCGGGCTACGGATCTTTGAGAAAGATGTATTTCTATATGTCGCCAGGACATCATTGCAAGCTATGACGAGGAAGGCCTCGACCTCCAAACGGTTTTTCGAACACGGGCCCGCTTCAGCAACTCGGGTACTGTAAGGAACTCATACGATCCGGCAAGCTTCCGCAATGCATCGCCAACCGCATCGATCGTAGGTGTACGATCAATGTCGGGGTAATTCACGGGCCCACGGCAAAGGCCGTCGTGCAGGGTAACAATGGCCCCGGGATGTAGCCGGTCGAGAAGATCCGCCGCAATTTGTTCGGCCGTTCTCTCTTCAGCCCAGTCAAAGGCGTGGCAAGACCAGGCAATCGTGGAGTAACCCAGCCACAAGGCGATGACCCGCTCGCGCAACTCCGCATAACCCCGGGGCGGCCGAAACATCTTCAGGG
>CAZTAB010000149.1:0-7827 GCA_964611475.1 uncultured Verrucomicrobiota bacterium
GACCCTCCCGGTGCTGCAGGCTTTGCGACAGGCGCAGCCGAAGGCGGAACTGGAAGTCCTGGGGAATCCTCGAATCGCTTCGCTGGCCCTAGCCGGCGGACTCGCGGATCGCGCCACGTCCGTTGAATCCCGTGGCCTCGAGGGGTTTTTCACACCGGACAGCGACTTGCCAAAAGAGTGGGCGGAGTACTTTGACGCCTTTGATCTCATCGTTTCCTTCCTGTTCGATCCGGATGCTCTTTTTCAGAAAAACCTGTCCTCCGTTTCCGGGGGGCGTTTTCTGCAGGGATGTCACCGGCCTGCAGACGGCATTGGGCGGCATGCCACGGAGCAACTGCTCGATCCGCTCCAGTCCCTCGGTCTCGAACCGGCGGATGCCGATCCGAAACTCGTTCCACCTCATCCAGCACATGCGGATCCCGCATTGATTGCAGTTCACCCCGGCAGCGGAAGTGAGCGTAAGAACTGGCCGATTTCGCATTGGGAGGAATTCTTGAACCGGATCCTCCGGAGCGATACGAGGATCCGGTTGCTGCTTGTTGGTGGAGAGGCGGACGTGCCGCGGGTGGAACGACTGATCGTCACGCTGCCGGAACACCGATTCCAGGTTTGTTTCGACCGTCCGTTGACGGAAGTGGCCGAACGCTTTGGCGCATGCGCCTTCTACCTCGGACACGACTCCGGCGTATCCCATCTGGCTGCGGCCGTCGGATGTTCGGGACTGGTGCTGTGGGGTGGTACCGACGAAGCCACCTGGCAACCGCGCGGCGGGCGAATGAACATCATCCGTTCCGGCGGCGATCTGGCCACATTGTCGGTGGACGATGTCTTTGCCGCGTACAAAACGCACTCTCTGTCGAGACCTTGATCGGTCCCGAAAAGTCGGCCGTTCGACGTTCGGTATCGACAACAAAGCCGCCGATTTTCAGCAAGATCACACCTACGGTTCCGGTATGCCCAGTCCTTTGGCTCCGCGTTCCGATGTCGCCAATTCCGGAGCAAGCCGGTCGAGGTGCTCGCACAGGATCTGGACCCGCCGGACTTTTTCCTCGCACTGGGACGTGGCGGCCTGGTCCAGATGCATCCCGCTCGGATACACGTCCACCGCGTTACGCAGCCCGAGCTTCAGGTAGACGGGCGCGCACTGCTGCGCAATGTCGGCCGCCTCGTAATAGCGAATGAACCCGCCGAGGCCGTCGGGTCCTTCAATGTAAATGTCGATGGGTTTGTTCGTCACGGCACGGAGAGCGCCCATCTGAGCGACGCTCAGATCGCCCGCGACGTTGATCGTATCGGCGCCCATGCGATCAATCACCGACACGGTGGCCGGATTCCCGGGGGAGAGGGTCGCGGAGGATTTGATCACCAGGTTGGCAGGCAGCAGGCCCTTTTCGATGAACTCCCGCGTCAAGTACACCTGTCCTATGTCTGCGATCAAGACGCTGCGAAGCCCGAGGTCGCATGCATGGCGGATGTCGTCCATTGCATACCGGAGTTGATCCGCCCCTCGTACCTGCCAGCCGATGAATTGTCCTGCCGGGGCCTTGTAGAAGCCGCCCGTGTCGTAACTGGCGCGAGGCCCTACAAACAGGTTCACTTCGATCCCGTTATCTGCCCCGATGCGGCACATCTCTTTGATTTCATCCCGCGTCTGCAGCATGATGCCGCTGCCTTGGCTGATCCGGTGGACCGGCACGCCGCGCTGCTCCGCCTCTCGCAGCACCGCCTTGAGCGGGTTGGGTCCTTCCACGCTCGGAATCTCGATTCTGTAGTGTGCCCCGTCGGGAAACCGCTTTTCGGACGATCGCCCGGCGTGGTTGTCCATGCAGGGGATTCCCGTTGCCTTAAAGCCGCGCTCGAATTCGCTCATTCGCTCTCCTTCCCGGGCAACTCCCCGATGCCCAGACGCTGGAGGGTGCCGCAGGGAGAGCATGAGGTCAAGGCGAGGCGTCGCAGAAAACGGGCAGCGGAATCATTGAAATACAGAAATTATCCGGACGGTAAATCAACAAGGAGGCTCGGCTTCCGGTGATGATTGAACGGAGGAGAATAGACGTTTTCGGCGATTTGCATGGTCTGGTTTTACTCCTGGAACGAACGGAAGGACTGACCGGTGAATGGAGAAATTTCAGCTCCACGGCGTAAGCGGATTCTTTCAAAGAGCTGTTGATCCCGGTGCTGGCCGTGAGGAATTCGGATATTGACTCGGCGATGAATCGTCTGCTCTCTTGATGAAGGGCTATCTTGATGGGTACTCAACCAACCAACACGAGGAAACAGATCAATTCCGCGCGCCGCGCGGACGTCGACTGGTCCGCATGCACCCGGTCGGACCGCATTCGGCTCCTGGAACTGGAGGGGTACGTGGTTCTTCCCGATCTTCTTTCGAATGAGCAGATCGGCCTCGTCAGGAAGGAACTGGACCGTCTTTCCACCGTGGCGGTTGATTACAGTGAGCATCAGCGGGGATACAGTAATGTCGAGTGGAGCGACTCCCCGAACGCGGTTTCCCTGATTGCGCAGACAGAGGTCATCCCGTTCCTTGAGGATCTGTTCGGCGACGATGTCGTATTCTGTTCCTGCCGATACGGCTTGTCACGGCCGGGTCACCCTGGCATCGCGTTGCACACCGATGCACAGCCGTACGGGTCGAAGATTTTCGGGTTGGGATCGAGTAGTCCCTGTCTGGTGCGGGTCCTTTACTACTTCGATGACCTGACGCCGGAGCGGTCGCCGTTCAAGGTGGTTCCCCGGTCGCACCTTTCCCTGCATGCGGACGGGAATCCCTATCACCGGTACCTGCGGCTGCCTGAAGAGGTTATGGTGACCTGCTCCGCTGGCGCAGCCGTTGTCATCAATCAGAAGGTCTTTCATGGAAACTACCCGAACTTCAGCGATTCCGATCGCCGCATGCTGGCCATTGCCTACCGGCCGGCTTGGGCGGGTCCGCTGGCGGAGGTGGAGGAGCACGATCCGGCGCGCCTGGAGAAACTCCCGCCCGCGGTGCGCAGGCTGTTCCGGAGTCCGAATACCCGCTCCATCGACTTCGATGTGCCAAACCGTCCTGCGAACCTGGCTACCGAGGCACCGGGGATCCATCCCGGCCGATGGGCCGGATAGGTCGGCTGCTTGCCGGTTCCTGTAAGTCATGGCGAAGAAAAATCGATGACTTCAAGGTGACGAAGGACGAACAAGCCCTGAAGAGGCTGGGTACAGGTTGCCTGCCATGGGGAATCCTGACGGACACTCCTTCCGTCCGCCGTGTGTGTCCGGGAGCAGGGTGATTATTGCCCCCATGAAAGCTGGGCCGAAGGAGCGACCGCCATGTGTCGGATGCCCTGGTTGAAGCGTCGAGCAATCCCGACAAACGGGTTCCCCGTTCCGGAGAAACGTTAAGGAATACGCATTGGCCCTGGTGATGGATTGCCTGAGTATCATGCGTAGGGCTCGAACCGGAGAAGCGCCCGCGGAGAGTTGTACAGGATTTCGTGGGCAATCTCCAGGGCGTCGGCCTGGGTGTATTGTCCCGTCTCGATTCGGGCCGCGAGGACATTTGCAAGGCACTTTCTCACGACGATCATTTTCGCGTACACCCACTCGAGGCAATAGGCATCGGAGAAGAACCCAACCTGTTTGTTTACCGGCAGCATATCCAGACGCTCCGCCATGATCTGCTCGATGATGGAGGGGAAGAAGTTGTGCCACCAGTACGCCGTGAGGGAAAAGTTCGGCAGTTCGCGGCACATGGTGCAGAGGGACTGGTTCGCGTGCTGGCTCGCCACGTTGCATTGGAAGTGCAATCCGGGGTGCCGCCCGATCATCTCGGCGAGTTGACCGATCGATTTCTGGGTCACGCGGCTGCCCGTTTCGTAGGGCAGTGGCTCCGCCGCATAGCTGAACTGGTACACGATCTCCTCGGGTCGCTGTTCCAGGCCGGAGAGAAACTGTTCGTTGATGTAGGATGCATAAATGTCCCGCTCCTCCGGCCCGGCCTGGTCCCGCCGTTGCAGCGCCGCGGACATTTCATCCCCCGTTACCGTCCGGAATTCGATGTCGGTGGAAACATGGCCCGCCGTCGCGGTTACCATGTCGTAGGGGATGTTTTCCAGATAGTGGTCAACGGCGGCATGCACATCTTCGAGCGTTTGAATGGTGCGGTCCATCGGTGGTCGTTTTCCCGTGCCGATGGGTGTGGGAGACTCCGGCGGTCGTCCCCAGCATCGTTCCAGTTCGTACACCGCGGTGTCGTACTCGCCCCACTGGGCACGCGTAAAAAAGGCCCACTCCAACGCGTATTGCAGGCGGTCGTCGTCGATCCCCGACTCGCGCCGCATGATCTCGGTTCCCGTGCGCCGGATGTTCAACCCGTCGAGCACGCTTCGCTGCCAGGTCCGGTCATCCGCGCGCTCGCAGACTTTTGCATCGAGGGTCCTCCAGTTGTCCAGGGTCACCGGCTCTGTCCAGTTGTAAAGATCCCGCAGAATGATCCGGATGCCCCATGAGATGCTGGTGTTTCGCACGAGCGGCAGATAGGGGAGCGCTTCCTCAATCCGCCCCGTTGCCTCCGCCTCGTCCGGCCACCCGGGGTACTCGGTGAGGCGCGAGCCGCTGGGACATCCGGCTGCATACAGATCGCTAACGGACATGTGGTACAGCAGGATGTCATGGAGCCCTCGGGCACCCAGTTTTCCGCCTACGAGGTGGGTATGAACGTCAAAGACCGGAATCTCCGCCAAGGCCGATTCAAGTTCGTTTCTGATTCGTTCCCTCATGTTTCCTCCAGTAGCACTAATTTTGGGTCCCATCGATACAGAACTTCGACCCTTCCCGGAGGCCGCCAATCCGGGAATGGAACACCGGGCTCCGAAAGGAACCCGTCATATCCTGACGGGTGCTTTTCCAGTGGTGGGCGTTGCTCGCGCCGGACGGAGAAGAAACGGAAGGGTTCCTCGAGCGTGTTGGCTCGGATGATGGCTCCAGGCGAGAGGGTCTCGTGCCGGGGCCGAGATCAATCCACGGTTGAGGCACCATGCTGGTGGTCGTGTGCTGCAGCGCATACACGTTGGTTGGCATGGCCGGGAAACCTTCAGTTTGCCGCCGTGGGAGGCGCCGCCGCGGCACCCAGAATGCCATCGAGAATGGCCGTCAATTTCTCCTCTCCCTGCAGCGACCATCGCGGGAGATGCTTTCCGTTGATGTAGATGGCGGGGATCGACCTGATCTTCAGGTCCCAGGAGGCCTGCACATCTTCTTGCAACGCGGCTTCCACTTCGGCGGCGGCCATTGCATCCGCGAACGCCTCTGGTTCCAGCCCCAGTCCGCGGCTGACTTTCTTGAAGTTGTCCATATCGAAGCGCTGGTGGTTGGGCCACAGCCATTTATGCATCTGCCAGAACATGTTGGTTCCGCCCTCCCGGCCGGCGGCTTCCGCGGCGCGGGCGGCAAGGCATGCCTGCGGGTGAATCGTTCTGGAAATATTCGGATTGCATTCCTCGTCGAACGGACAATGCCGGAAGGTGTACCGGATACCACGCTGCTTTTCGACCCGGTCTCTGAAAATCCCGTCGGCCCGTCTCGTGTTCTTTTCCTGGTAATCCCCAAACAGCACCACATCGGCGAGCACGTCCCGGTCTGACTGCTCCCCCATCGACCAGCGAAAGTGATCCGGTGGCATGTCGATCTTTGGATTGTCCTTCCAATCCTGGACGATCTTGGCGTCGGCATCCGGCGGCGCATCCCTTGCTTCGCCCCATGCCAGTGCGGGTGGGTCCGCGGCAGTAATCCTGTTGACGGCGCGCGTCAGCATGCCGTGTCGCTTCACCCCTTTGACCTGCACGCCATTGATAAAGACCATCGGTGTATAGTGCAGGCCGAGCGACCGCCCTTCATTGATGTCATTCCTGATTCGCCGGGCCGTCTCTTCGCTGTTCATCGTGTGGAAAAATTTACCGGCGTCATACCCCATCATCTCCAGGTCTCCGCGAAGCTGGTCATCCGTGAAATCCCCGGAATACTTTTCAAAGATCAGGTCATGCATGGCGTAGAATGCCTTGTCCCCCTTCAGGATGCCCGCCGCCTCGACCGCCTGCGCGGCCCGACATGCGTTGGGATGGATGTCCCGGCCAAAGTGGGCGAGAAATTCGTTGCAACTGCTGGACAATGGGAAGTGTTTAACGGATACAGCGATGTCCGAGCGACCGGAGAGAATCGTTTTCAGTTCCTCATCCACCGAATTGCAGATTTTGCACTGGAAGTCCGTAAACAGGACCATGCGCAGCGCAGCGCGCTCCGGCCCCTTGATGTAGCGCCCGGCAAAGGTTTTCGAGTCGGTTCCGGAGGCGGCAATCACCTCCGCCGCCGAGGCGTCCGCCTCCTGGCGCGCCTTGTCCGCGGCGTCTTGCGATTGGTTTATCTCGACGGGAACCATCAGAACGGTGGCCAGGCCGGCCATGGCAAGGGCGACTCCGGCGTCCTTTTCAAGAATCTGTGGCCTGCGCCATGTGCATTCCACGCAGGCAAGGAAACCCAGGTTCGCGAGATGCGCGGTTACGCAGTACACACACAGGTACCCGTTCAACACCATGATTACGAGAAACGCCACAGAACCGAGTCCACTGAGCCGTGCCAGCGTCCGGAACGCGGGCGACACGCCCTGCTGCCGGAAACCCAGCCATGCCGCGAGCAGGCCGATGAACCAGGCGAATCCGATGTGAGAGATCGGCCAATTCAAGCCTGGAATCTTTCCGAAGACGCTGGACTGTGCGTCCGCGCAGGCACTGTCCGCGCCGCAACCGGGCAGATCGAGATGAGCAAAGTGGCTGAATACAAGCAGACCGCTGGCGAGAAGGGATGCCAGCAGACAGAAAACTCCGGCTACGAAAAGGGGCGCAGGAATGGGAATGAATGTCGCCTTCGGTCCGGAAGTTTCCTCAGGGCCGACCCGCTTTCTCTTGGGTTCCTCTTTCCGTGGCTTCTTGCTCATGCGCCTGTGGAGCCGCCCATTCGAGATCGCGCGACCCCTTTTGTTCCCAGAAGTCGATGAAACATAGCAGGTCTCCTCACAAAAACCATCGGAATTACTGATTTCTTTGCGTCATGCCGTCTCTGCCGGACATCCCCGGAGTCAATGGAATCGTTGCCTAGCTCTCAACGTGACTTTCGTGGATTCCCTCTTTTTTGCGGAACCGGATTTATCCCCTGCCAGATTGATTTCAACCGGCGGTCCCATTGTTTATTCGCGAGGCCTCCAGTCCCAGGGTTGCGCCCGACCCGGATCGGGGGGGCACTCAAAACCACAAAAAAGGTTGTTCCAGAGAGCGCTTCAGTCCTAGTCTTTCAGGTCTTGTGATCAAGGTCGGTTTCATTGGGACCGGAGGAATGGGAGCCTACCAGGCGTCTTCGTTCGACCGGGTACGGGGTTGCCGGGTGGAGGCGGGAGCCGATCCATCCGAGGAATCCCGGTCCCGATTCGGCAAGGCGTTCCCCGGCGCGCGGATGTTCGCGTCCCACCATGACCTGTTGAGTGACGGGGACATCGATGCGGTGGTCATCGCAGTCCCTACCGGGCACCATGCGAAGGTCGCTCGGGACGCGATGAAGGCGGGGACGCCGACCCTGCTCGAAAAACCGATGGCTCGTACGGTCGCCCAATGCAGAACCCTCATTGAGGCCTCGAAGCGGAACAGGACGCTCCTGATGATCGGGCATTGTCGGCGGTACGATCCGGTCTGGGGTTCGATGGCGCGGGTCATCAGGCAGGGCCGCCTGGGCCGCCCGATCCTGTGGCGGTCCGTCTCGGCGGGGGCGGCGCCGCGAACTCCCTGGTTT
>CAZTAB010000150.1:0-3143 GCA_964611475.1 uncultured Verrucomicrobiota bacterium
CGGCTCAACAGAGAGCCACGGCTCGACGGACGACGGATTTTCCAGATATCAGATCATCATCAGCCGGAAGCCGTTCGGGAAACCCCCACCCGCGCCCGCGAAGAAAGAGGAACCCCCGAAGAAACAGGAGGACTCGTTCGCGAAAACGATGCGGGTCTGCGGGATCAGCAAACTGGCGAACGGCCTGCTGGAAGCCGGCATCTGGGACGAGGCGACCAAGAAGTATTTTCTTCTGATGGAAGGTGAATCTAGCGACGATGGGCTCAAGGTTGTCTCGGTGAACTACGACCTCGAGCAGGTGACATTGGAAAAAGCCGGGGAGACGGCCGTGGTCACGCTGACCAACCAGGTGGCAAAGGCAACGGGAAACCCGAAAGTCAGGGCCAAGCCAACCGGCAAGGGAACAGCCAAGGGTACGGCGCTAGCAAAGGAAACCGCTTCGAAAGCCTCGGACTACCGGGCCCGCAGGGAAGAGCGGCGGAAAAAGAAACTGGCCAAGCTTGCCGAGATTCGCGAAGCAAGGCGCTTGAAAGATGAAGCGCTCAAGAATCAGGCCAGGTACACTCAGGAGGAACTGCGCGCCCATCTTCAGAACTACAACGAAGAGGTCATCAAGCAGGGGCTTCCGCCGCTCCCGATCGAACTGACGAAGGAACAAGATGATCGCCTGGTACAGGAAGGATATCTTCCGCCACAATCGGGACAGGAGCATCTGCTGCAGCCCGGGGCAGCCGCGGGGGGCAACAACACACCCGAGCTACCGAAGCAAATTGGCCAGATTCAGATGGGAGATCTGACGGCAGAGGAACTCCGGGCGCTGGAGTCGCTGGGCCTCATCCAGTGACACCCGGCAGCGACTTACATGGACTTCCGGGCGGACCGTCTCGCGAGGGGCCGGATGTAATCTGTGTTGCAGGGGAAAGCCGTTGAAAAACCCTCTCCACCATGAAGAAGCAATGTGCTCCGCAAACAGAGTCCACTGGTAGGGAACCGCAGCGAGGAAAGAGAATCCCGGCGACACCGGCTGGGCCTAGGTTTTCGAGCATGGGGAGGACCGGCCGGCGCTACGGTATGGGCGGGCCGGTGCTGGTTGAGGTCTGAGTGATCGACGCGGAATCCGTGTTGCCATTCCCATCGGTTGCGGTGATCGTCTGCACGCCCAACTCTAGCGCGGTGTACGTCGCGTTCTCACTCCGGGAGCCACTGATGGTGGTAATCGTTCCCAGGCTGGAATCGCGCAACGACCAATTGAAACCTCCGCTGCCTTCACTCGCCGTAAAGGTCTGCGTCCCGCCTGCATCAAGGTCCGCCACCGCCGGAGTGACATCGACATCATCCGGCAGAGCATTGGTGGGCACGAGGGCTTGGGCGAAGACCGGGGATGTGACCGAGCTCTCGAGCCAGGTTCCCTCCATCGTCGCGGTGCTTCCGCTCACGACCACGATTCCGCTGATGGTTGCGTCAGTACCCGCGGTGCTCTTTCCACGCAGGGTAATGCTCGCCTGAGTTCCGTTCAGCACGCGACCGATCGATCCTCGATAAAGAAGTCCGTGATTGTCAAATGCGCTGAGTTGATCCCCGTTCTGGATGAGATTCATGTTGGAGATCGGTTCCCCTGAGGTTCTCGGCACCATGAAACTCCCGGAGGCAGGGTGCAGGTAAAAGCCGTCAATGGAAATTTCCACTTCCCGGACAAGTGTCTCGGACGAATCGGTATCACAGCCGCTAATTCCGATGAGGAAGGCCGACAGCACTGAAATTCCCGCCAAGTACACCATGAGCTTCCATTTCTTCATAGAAAACCTTTCTTCGATCAGGCGAATGGCGCCGACACCTGCGACGGTTGTGCAAAACGCCTGCAAATCCCCGCGTTCAGTCCGCAGCGGAAAAGGCTCTCCGCAGGCGGGGTCTGTCTTCAAGGAGGCAGGCTGCGACCCTACCGCCAAACCAAAGGGAATGTCGAACATCGAATGTCCACGGGGATTCCGTTCCCTCGATATTCGGGATCGACTGTTCGAAGATCTGGCATCCGGGGGGGATGTGGACGGTTTCCCAGGAAGCTGTTAGAGTCGGACATCATGAAGATTAACCGGAAGCTGCGCGAGGCAGCTCCCTCTCACCATGTAACAGATATCCTGATCGCCGAGTCCCGTATCCGGGAACGAGTCGGCGAACTCGTCTCGGAAATGGTGGATGACTGCCGGGCCGACAACCTTGTCATGGTGGGCATTTTGCGCGGCAGCTTCATGTTTCTGGCAGACCTCGTGCGGGAGCTGTGTGTGCACGGAATTCACCCGCAGGTCGACTTCATGTCTCTATCCAGCTACGGGAGCAGAACGGAATCTTCGGGACAGGTCGATATTCAGAAAAACGTGCAGGTCGACATTCAGGACGCGGAAGTCCTCCTGATCGACGACATTCTCGATACGGGCAGAACGCTGAAATTGGCCTGCGACCTGCTCGCGGCAAAAGGCGCCGCAAATATCCGAACCTGCGTACTGCTGGACAAACCCAGCCGGCGCGTGATCCCCTCCAGGGCGGACTACACCGGCTTCACCATCGAGAATTACTTCGTCGTCGGGTATGGTCTGGACTACGACAGCTGGTATCGCGAGCTGCCCTACATTGCGCGCGTTACGTTCGATTCGGCGACCTGATTACTCAACCAGGTCAATCATATCTCGCACAGTATCGCCACCGCCCTGCACCGATGCCCGTTCCTGTTGCGGTTGTCTCCGCCGCGAAGACCGCTGCCGCCGTCCGCCGTTGCGATTGGACTTGGACGACGATCCGCCCCCGCCGGATGCATCCCATGCCTTCACGAAGGTGGACATCCGCATCGCATCAGCACCAGCATCCCGCACCGGTGTTTCCAACGCCTTGTCGTCGGTAATGACCGTCACATCGCCGTCCCGCCCGCCCTGTCGCACCAGATCCACCACCTTGTTCTGCACACCGCTGGAATTCGGTTCGAAAAAAACACGAAGCCCCTGGAATTCACCGCCGTGTTGAACAGCCCGAAGTTCTTTGCCTTCCAGCAGAACGGAAACGGTCAGCGCCTCCCGCGTGGTGAAGCGGGCCAGACGCTGCAGAAACTTCACCTGCTCGCCGGGCGCCAGTCGTTCGCGCCGCTGCTTCCCACG
>CAZTAB010000151.1:0-16303 GCA_964611475.1 uncultured Verrucomicrobiota bacterium
GTCAAGCCGGGAAAGCTACGGCGAGGAAAAGTCAATCCCTCCAACTCTCAATCCCGTTCCAAGACGATCAGGAAGCAGGAGTATAAAACTTCGACGAACCCTGCGTCGTCCCCGGACAAGCACGGCAGCCCGCTGGAAACCAAGCCGGTCCACCGCCATACCGGGAAAGCGGAAAAAACATACTCGCCTCTGTAAAGGCTAAATCGACGAACCATCGGCTGGGTCCCATCCCCCGCGACCATGCTTCCTCGAGAACCGGGTCCAGGCGGAGGCTTGTGACCATGCCGCACTCCCGCGATAAGGCCCGTCCCGTGACATGACCGCCCAGAGGAAGATGATTGCTGCAAGGCACGGCGCCCGTGCATCACGCCTGACCCGACCAGCAAGAAACCGAGCTCAAAAGCCGCCGGGATGACCAGGATCATCGCGCCAAAGGGGCAAAATAGAGGACCAGGATCCACGGGAATCGATCTTTTTTGCATTTTTCACTCATTCGCAGTTTCCAAAGTCCGGTTCGCACCGTAGATTCCCGCGAATTTCATGAACCAAATGATCCAGAGAATACGGAACATCGGAATCATCGCCCATGTGGACCATGGAAAGACGACACTCGTGGACCAGCTCATGATGGCCTCCGGCCTGTTTCGTGACAATGAAACGGTCCGGGAGCGGGCGATGGACACGATGGACCTCGAACGAGAGAAGGGCATCACCATTCGGGCCAAGAACGCATCCATCCGTTGGAAAGAGACGATGATAAATATCGTCGACACGCCGGGTCATGCGGACTTTGGAGGGGAGGTGGAGCGGATCCTGAAAATGGTGGACGGTGCGCTTCTGCTGGTGGACGCCGCTGAAGGAACGCAGGCACAGACCCGCTTCGTGCTGCGCAAGGCGATCGAGAACGGCTTGCAGCTGATCGTCGTCATCAACAAGGTCGATCGTGAACTGGCCCGACCCGAGCTGGTTCACGACCAGGTCCTGGAGCTTCTCATGGAATTGGACGCTAACGATCAGCAGTTCAACGCACCGTTTCTCTACGGCAGCGCCAAGGAAGGCTTCATGTCCTCGGACCCCACGGCCCGCGGCGGCAACATGGCCCCACTGCTCGATGCGGTTCTGGATCACATTCCTCCCCCCGCGGCCAATCCGTCCGCCCCCTTTCACATGCTGGTCAGCAACCTCGACTGGAATGACTATGTGGGGCTCGTCGCGGTCGGAAAACTCGCCGGGGGGACCGTCACGACGGGGGACGAAATTTTTTGTATCCGGAAAACGGGTGAGATCGGCCGCGCGACCGTTCAGAAAATATTTCGCTTCGCCGGGCTCGACACGGCGGAATCGGAACGGGCGGAGCCAGGTGAGATCGTTGGGGTGGCGGGATTCGACGACGTGCGGATCGGAGAAACGCTTGCGGCCTTTCCGGATCACCCCGCCCTCCCCTCCGTGGCTATCGATCCACCGACCATCCAGATGCAGTTCTGCGTCAACGACGGCCCTCTGGCCGGACGAGACGGGCGGTACGTCACGTCGCGCAATCTTCGCGAACGATTGATCCGGGAGACCCGGACCAATGTCTCGCTGGAGGTCGAGGACACCGACTCGGCCAACATCTTCACCATCCGCGCGCGGGGCGACCTGCAGGTGGCGATCGTGGCGGAGTCAATGCGACGTGAAGGGTACGAGTTGCTGATCAGTCGACCGGAAGTAATCTTCCGCCAGGAACGCGGGAAACGGCTGGAGCCGATCGAGAACCTTTGGCTCGACCTCCCGCAGCGGATCGTGGGGGACATGATGCAGTACTTGGCGGAGCGCAAGGGCAATATCGTGGACATGGAGCACGCGGGAGACCGGGTGAAGATGGAGGTCGTTATTCCCACACGCGGGGTGATCGGAATGGAGACCTACCTGACCAATGCCGGCAGCGGCGAGGGTGTCATGAGCCACATGTTCCGGGAATACGCGCCCTACACGGGCCCGATTCCCACCCGAACCAGCGGCGCGCTGGTCTCCACCCAGTTCGGCAAGGCGACATCGTATTCTCTCGATAACCTGCAGCAGCGGGGGCGGATGTTCATCGGCCCCCAGGACGAGGTCTATCCCGGCATGGTGGTCGGCGAAAATTCCCGGGCCGGGGACCTGCCCTGCAACCCCACCAAAACCAAGCAGTTGACCAACTTTCGCGCGACCGGTGCCGACAAGGCCATCCTTCTGGAACCGCCCGCACAACTGAATATTGAAAGGGCCATCGAATTCATCGCGCAGGACGAGTACGTGGAGGTGACACCCAATTATTTGCGCCTGCGGAAGAAAATCCTTGATGCCAACGAGAGAAAAAGGCGAAAGAGCGTCGATTAGTAAATCGACGGATGAATGTCGAATTACCGAATTATATAGGAATCGGGCGGCTCGCGGACCTCAACATTCGTCATTTCTCCCGAGAGTGAAAAAAATCCAGCCCATCGGATTAGCTATTGGTAGACCGATTCAGGTGCGCTAGGTTCCCCTCCTGACCCATGTACAAGGGAGTGAATCAGCTTCAAAGCCGGACAGAACGGTACTACCGCGACGTCCTGACCCCGCTCGCCCAGCAGTACCACCTCGAGATCAACATGCCCCGGCAGGCAAATTCGGGGAACCCGATTATTTTGTTGCTGGGAAACCACTCCTCCGGCAAATCCACCTTCATCAACTATTTGCTCGGGGAGTCGGTACAGAAGACGGGAATCGCGCCCACCGACGACGGGTTCACCATCCTGAGTTTCTCCGAAACTCCGGAGGAATCGAGAGGCCCGGCTGCCGCCATGAGACCGGAAGTGGCATTCTCCGGTCTGGACCGCTTTGGACCGGCCTTTCTGTCCCGGCTCAAACTCCGGCTGTTAAACAACGAACTCCTGAAGCGCATGACGCTGGTGGACAGCCCGGGGATGATCGATGCAGCGACCACGGCACAGGGACGGGGATACGATTTCATGTCGGCCGTCCGGAGTTTCGGCGACTCTGCCGACCTGATCCTGTTCTTCCTCGACCCGGAGAAGCCCGGAACCACGGGGGAAACCATCTCGGCCTTTACGCAGGGATTGTCCGGCCTGGAGAACAAGACCCTCATCCTTATGAACAAAGCGGACGTCTTCTCCAGCATGCGGGACTTCGCGCGGGATTACGGTGCCCTCTGCTGGAACCTGTCGCGGGTTGCGAAGACCAAGGACATGCCGGAGATCTACACGACCTACATACCGGGCGCCGCTCAGGCCTCGGGCCTCCAGAACAGCGGGCTTCAACTCGACGGGTTTGACGAGGCCCGCGAGGAAGTGGTGCAGCAGATCAATGAAGCCAGCAGCCGGAGGCGGGACAACGTGATCTGCACCCTCCAGGAACAGGCACAGCGGCTGGACATGCACATCCGCATCTGCTGGGAAATGAAAAAAAATGTTCTCCAAGCCCGTACGGTTTGCGCAATCATCACCTTTATCATCTTCGCGCTGACGGCAGGATTCGGACACCTCTTTCGGAATTCAGAGCATTTCGAGTCGATACTGCTAGGCGTATGCGGGGGCCTTCTGTTAACCCTCCTGTGGTGGATCATCAGCCGTTTCGTGGTGAAACGCGTTGCGAGAAACCAGGTCGCCAGGATCGAGGACGCATACCAGCGGGTCTATGAACTGGACGCAGCCCTAGCCAGCCGGGAAGATCTAGAGACCCGGTGGAACGCGGTGCGCGGCCCCCTCGAAAAATCGCTGGCAGTTGTGGGAGTGGAGGCCATTCCGTCCTCATCCCTGGGCTATAACCGCAGGTTCCGAAAGCTGCAAAAACTGATCCACAAGGACATTGCAGCGCTTCGGAAGAGTAAAGGCTGATTCCCTTCCCTGATACGTCGGGCAAAAACCGCGGACTCGATAATTTCTGTCCCGAACATTGTCCCGATCATCGTCAACCCCCAGGTCGCTGTCTTCATCGTCACAACGATCGACAAAGACCGGGACAATGATGCCTTCTGGCAAGACTCGCAACCGGATAGGATTCACCCGACGGAATAATTACCCACGCTGTGTTCGCTTCCTCTGTCTCCACGGGAACCGCCCCCACTTTCGTGTTCACTTTCACCTTCACTTTCACTTCTCACTCTCTATTCTGGGGTCATGAGCCCCAACCTCAAGAGCTCCCCGGACTCTGCCTCCTGCCCTCACTGTGGTGAATCGTTTGAATTGTCGGAAGCCCTGGCCGGCCAACTCCGGGATCACCTGAAAGCGGAACTCGAGTCGGAGACCAAAGCCACGCTGAAGGAGGAGCGCAGGCGCATCGAAAAGGAGGCGGGGGAAAAGGCGCACTCGGCCTACGAACTGGAACTTCGCGACACGAAAGCCGCCTTGGAGGAATCCATAAGGTCGGAGGAAAAGGCGCAACAGGCGGAGTTGAAGCTTCGCCAACAGGCACGTGATCTGAAGCGGCAGAAGGAGCAGGTGGAAATCGACGTTGCGCGCCGGATTGACGCGGAACAGGAACAGGTGCGCAAGGAAGCCCTCGAATCCTTCAGCGAGCAGCACCGGCTGAAGGACCGGGAAAAAGACAAGCTCATCGTCGACCTGAGGAATGCGCTGGATGATGCGAGGCGAAAGGCAGAGCAGGGATCAAGTGAAACGCAGGGGGAGGTGCTCGAACATGACCTGGAAAAGGTGTTGCGTGGAGCCTTTCCCACGGACGAC
This sequence comes from uncultured Verrucomicrobiota bacterium, assembly GCA_964611475.1. Lineage (GTDB taxonomy): Bacteria > Verrucomicrobiota > Kiritimatiellia > SLOV01 > SLOV01 > CAUZEO01. The sequence continues at coordinate 4,704 of CAZTAB010000151.1, forward strand.
ATGGCGCCGGTGCCCAAAGGCATCCGCGGTGCGGACCTGATTCACCACGTCAAGGGACTGGACGGCCACGCATGCGGCGTCATCCTCTGGGAAACAAAAAACACCAAGGCGTGGAGCGACAGCTGGACAGCCAAGCTTAAGGATGACGCGATCCTGGTCCGCGCCAATATCTCCGTGCTCGTGTCCAGCATTCTGCCCTCGGATGTCGAGCGGTTCGGATTTCGTGAAGGCATCTGGGTTTCCGACTACTCCTCCCTCGTCGGTCTGGCCTGCGCACTGCGCATGCACCTGCAGGACATCGCGTTCGAAAAACGAGCGGCGGCGGGCAAGGGCGAGAAGATGGAGGCGCTCTACGACTATCTCTCCGGGCCGGAGTTTCGTCAGAAAGTCGTCACTATCGTGGAGACATTCGACGGGATGAAATCCCAGCTCGACAAGGAGCGACGTGCCATGGAGAAGATTTGGGCAACGCGCGAGAAACAGATTGAGCGCGTCGTGCTGAACACCTCCCGCATGTACGGCGACATCCGCGGTATCGCCGGCGCATCGGTCCAGCAGATCGAAGCGCTGGAGCTTGGGGAGGACGAACGGTTGATCGAGTAACCGGGATGAGCGTGTACGGATTTTGAGAAAAAGGGAGCGAAGTGGTCGCCGTTTTGAATTTCACCCACCGCGTTGTCTTTGTTTTCTCCCGTTCAAAATCACTTCGGCGGGTGACCTTGATACCATCCAAGCTTCTCCGGCAGATCGACACGTTTACGAACGTGGAGTCAGGGTCAGGATTCCTTCATCAATGAGAATTCAACGGTTACATTGGCTTTTCATCACTCATGAATTCTGGAGATTTCTGCCGCCAGAGGAGATCGTAGGCGGATGAGGATATTCCAATCACGGCTCGTGCCGTCATTATTTCTGATCCTGGGCGTTCAGTCGTCGATTGTCCAAGGCGGGGGCAAACCGTCCTCCAACCACTGGGGAGGTCTCTGGAGCAACGAGCCCCTGTACATCGACGACGAATACGAGATGTATATTGACGAGCTACCCCATACCCTGCCCCCCTTTGCCGCCTACACGAATACCTATGACCATATGGACTGGGCACACGACTGGATCTTCCTGCTCACCCAGCGGTCCGTGGAATGGATGGATACCCTTTTTATCGAGAAGGGCGAAGATCCCCTGCCCATACCGGTTTCCCGCTTCGATATCCGGCTGGAGATTCGGCACAGGGACGAAGTGAACGAAGCGGAATGGGACGTCGAGCCCGATTTCAACATCAGCGTAACCCTGCCGAACCTGGAGGACACATTCCAGTTGTACTTCACATCGACAGCGGTGGATCAGCTCCCGGGCCTCGATCCCTCGGAGCGCGAAGCAGACCCGCGCATTGGAATCCGCCAAAAACTCGGGCCGTTCACCCCGAGTTTCGGCCTGAAAGTGGAGGCTCCACCCGAATTGTATACAAACATCAAGTTTCAGTGCGCCAAAGAGTGGGGAGGGGTTCAGTTTTACCCGCTACAAAAGTTCTTCTGGCAGAGCGACACCGGGTTTGGAATGCTTGGCTCAATCGCATTTGACAAGTGGAGCGGCCGGAAACTCTTTCGCTCCTTAACCGCGGGAACCTGGGGTGAAGAGACACTCGGGGTAGAGTGGAAGCAGTCGTTTTTGTTCATGTACGCACGCAAGATGATCCGCGAAGTCCTCTTCGAACGCCGGGCTGGCGGGCAGGATCTCGCCATGGGCTTCGGGCTTCGGGCCAGCGTCTTCGGGCACAAAAGCGGAAGCGGCATAATCGACAGATACCGACTCACCGCGCCAATCAAAATCCCCATGTGGCGGGAGTGGCTATACCTCGTCATCGCGCCCGAACTGGAGTTTCGAAACGAAGACGACTGGCAGAGTATTCCAGGCGTGAAATTCGGGTTCCAGGGTATATTCTGGAATCCTGAACTCGATGACTGGACGGCCTATTGATATTGTGAATACAAGCGCGAAACAGTGTTTCCTCTACGCTCTATTGGAACGGGAATCTGTCCGCATCTCGTATTTTCAATTACCTTCTCCCGGAAACAGCCCGTTCATGGACTAGTCTTCGCGCTTCTGCATTCAACCCGGGAATCGGACCCGCGTAACCTCGGCAGCTAAGCAGAAAAGGGCTTTTCGCTTTCCTCATCTTGGCCAACGGATGCACAACACGCCCCCTGCATGGCCAAAGGAAGAGGCTGACAAGGAGGTATTTTGGTTCGTTCACTCAAGCTCTATGCGGTAGTAGCCCCGTGACAATTCAACATCATTGGTGTGACGATTGACTGGCGGCGCTGCCGGTACATTTGTTGCCACAACCTCCCCTTCGCCCCACAAATCATCCCAGAATCGGATCGTGTAGCACCTGCTGGATGAGCTGAGCCATTCAAGGGCCATCCCACCCCCAGCCACGGGGGAAATGTCCGTAAAAGCCAGCAGAGAATCCCCGTTGCCACCCGCCGTACTCATCGTGACGGCAACCCGGTATCGTTCAATGAGAACCTGGGGTGCCGGTCCTCCGGAAGGGTCCTTTCGGCTCCAGGAGTAATAGAGGACGTCATTTAGAACAGCGATGGTCGGGTGCACATGGCCAGCCCCGGCCTCGGTGCTCACCTTGAGGTCCAGCAGCAAATTCCAATCACCGTCAAAGGCGGCCAACCGGGGCTCATAGGGATTGACCATAATATCAGGGGAAGACCCGGCTTCATGTCCTGAATAGGCGATAAACGTTACCCCCTCGTGGACAAGGGTTCCTGTGGGGAAAACCGTATCCTCGCCTTCAGGAGTATGGCTGCCCAGGGGCTCCACGGAGAAATCCTCATCAAGTTTTGCAAACAAGAGGGGGTTTGGTTCGCCCGGAGGGGATGCCAGTCCTGACGCGATATGCAGTTCGCCTGCTTTCCAGAAAAGGCTGTTCCCGATGCTGGCGCCGATGGTATCGGCGCCAATCTCGATCGCCTCCGTTCTTGAGATCGACGCATCATCCAGATTGACCACCCGGAATTTCGCGCTGTTGTCCGAACCGGTGCTTACAATCAACGACGAGCCGTCCCAAGCCATGCAGTGGTCTGGGAAGTTGTCCTCCATGAAGTCTGTGGCATGGGCCACGATCGGCCCTCGGAAAGCTTCCACGCCTCCGTACGTGAAGCGGGCCAGCATGAGGGACTGGTTTAACGCATTGTTCTCAGCAGGACCATCACCTCCGGATTGAGCCTCAGGGTCCAGAACCAGAGACTGGTAAACCACCACAATTTCCTCATCAACGAGGAGAACCCGATGATCGGCCGGATCACCATGTTCCTCCGTGAAAGTTGTCAAGGGGAACTCCTCCCCCTGGATCTCCAGGTCACTGTTTAACCAGTAGGCGCGGTGCTTGATGCTTCCTTCTGTGCGGGCGGGCCCGAATGGATGGACCACCGCAAGGAGAATGTTCCCCTCTTCCGTAACGAAAATCTCGGGCCGATGAGTTCCCTGCGCCATCTCGGTCGTGCCAAGGTAATCAAGGCTTACTGAAGCGGGAATCATGCCGGATGAGACATCATTCCCTCCCTGGCAAACGATCTCAGGGAAACAAATAAAAGCCCCGAACAGCAGCGTTGGCCCCATCGTCCCCGTCGTGCAAAAAAAATGCTTCAGTCCTTGCACCTTGCTCGCCGTTCCACCCTGTCGAACCGGACAACGAACCCATCGTATGTTTTCCTAATTCAAGGAATCAACCAAAATTCCGGATCGTAGAAAATGGTGCCGGGATATTTGCCGCCCCCGGAACCCTCCGGTGTCAGCGCCCATGCCCCATGTTCACCGCAACGGAACAGCAGGCAGGCCATGCGGTTGAGGGACTTATGTCCCTGAAAGCCGGACTTGAATGATACGTCCATGCCGGATTCGTGTGTATCGTTGTTGATGCGATCGGACCCAGTCGCGAAGCAGCATTTGAGCTCAAGATCTTTTGCCGGGGCCGCGTGAATGGTAACGGCGTCCCAGCCGGAACCGGCAGCAAGGATTACTTCGGTTGTGCTTGAGGCTGAACGAATCAGGGGGCTGGACAGGCCCCAGCTCCCTGCCGGCGCGCTACAAACGCACGCCTGAAATTCCCGTCCCCCCGAGAAAACCCAGTTTCAGGCTCTGCAGAAAATTCGACGAATCCACGAGTGTCATTGATACAGCTCGCCGCCCTTCCCGACGAACTCGCGGCTCTTCTCCTTAAAGCCTTCCGAAATCACTTCCTGCTCGCTCTTCTTCAGGGACTCCGCAAGCTTCCGAACATCCTCCGTAATCTTCATGGAGCAGAACTTGGGGCCGCACATGCTGCAGAAGTGGGCGGACTTGGATCCCTCCTTGGGAAGGGTCTCGTCATGGAAAGCGCGGGCGGTTTCCGGATCCAGCGCGAGGTTAAACTGGTCTTCCCAGCGAAACTCGAACCGTGCCCTGCTAATGGCGTTGTCCCAGGTCTGGGATTGCGGAAACCCTTTCCCCAAGTCCGCCGCATGCGCCGCGATCTTGTAGGCAACCACTCCAGCCTTCACGTCCTCGCGCGTTGGCAGCCCCAAGTGCTCCTTCGGCGTGACATAGCAAAGCATGGCGCATCCATACCACCCAATCATGGCGGCACCGATCGCGCTGGTGATGTGATCGTAACCGGGCGCAATGTCCGTGGTCAGTGGTCCGAGGGTATAGTATGGCGCCTCCTTGCAGGCCGCCAGTTCCCAGTTCATGTTGTCCTGAATGCTCTGCATCGGAACATGTCCCGGACCCTCGATCATGACCTGCACGTCATGCTTCCAGGCTTTCTCCGTCAACTCTCCCAACGTCTCGAGTTCCGCAAGCTGAGCCTCATCGTTCGCGTCGGCAATCGAACCCGGGCGAAGACCGTCCCCGAGGGAAAACGCCACATCATACGCCTTCATGATCTCGCAAATCTCTTCGAAATGAGTGTAGAGGAAACTCTCTTCATGGTGGGTAATGCACCACTTGGCCATGATCGATCCGCCGCGGCTGACGATTCCCGTCGCCCGCTGGGCGGTAAGGGGCACATACCGGAGCAGGACTCCGGCGTGGATCGTGAAATAATCGACTCCCTGCTCCGCCTGTTCGACCAGCGTCTCCCGGTAGAGCTCCCACGTGAGTTCCTCCGGCCTGTCGCCCACTTTCTTCAGAGCCTGATAGATGGGCACCGTGCCGACAGGGACAGGGCAGTTCCGGATGATCCACTCGCGCGTGTCGTGAATATTTTTTCCCGTGGACAGATCCATCAGCGTATCAGCGCCCCATAAGGTCGCCCACCGCATCTTCTCGACTTCCTCCTCGATGGTTGAAGTGACAGCGGAGTTCCCGATGTTGGCGTTGATCTTCACACGAAAATTCCGTCCAATGATCATCGGTTCACTCTCCGGATGATTGATATTGGACGGGATGATGGCCCGCCCTCGCGCGACTTCGTCCCGAACGAATTCGGGCGTGATATGCTGCGGAATGGCTGCGCCCCAGGATCGGCCGGGGTGCTGGTGATTCATGCCAGAGGTCGGACCCGTCTGCGCATCACCCCGCAGCCCCTCTTCTCCGTTCCGTTGGTACGCACACTCGAACGCCGCGTCCCGGCCCAGGTTTTCGCGCAGCGCGACAAATTCCATCTCCGGCGTAACGATTCCACGGCGCGCATAGTGCATCTGCGTGACGTTTCCGCCGCCCACCGAGCGACGGCGTCGCCGCTCAAGCCCGGGAAACGGTTGTCTTGTTCCGGCTCCGGCCTTTCCGTCATCGCCCACGCAAAAGCCGCGGCCTTCATAGGTCTCGGTATCGCCGTGCGCCTCGATCCAATCCGTGCGAAGTCCCGGCAAGCCGTTTCGCACATCCAGTTCCATGTCTGGATCCGTCCAGGGACCACTCGTGTCATAGACGCAATGTGAGGGATTCTCAACGACGCTTCCATCAGCAGTACGAGACGGATTAAGCTCGATCGTGCGAAATGGCACGCGAACGCCATGTATCGGGCCCTGCGAATAGACCTTGGTGGACGCCGGGAAATGTGTTCCAAAACTCTCGCCCAGTTCTTTTCTCGCCTGTGCCATCCTGTGTTCTCCTTTTCCGATTGAGCCCGGGGAATGCAAAGAGCAAGGAGAGATGGCGGGCAAGCCCCGCCGCATCACTTCCCTACGCTGGCATTATCCATACAGGTTCAAAGGGTGTTCCGTCCTGAAGTCCCGGAACTCTCAGCTCCTGAAAAAGCTCCCCTAGTGAAACGATCATGTAAGCTACGGCTGGCAACACCCTAACAAGCTGAGCATGAAGGTCAACGTAGAATAAAAAGTCCGCGCGAAACAAAGCCTCGGGGCTCACTCCAGCGCTGGAAACTCGATCTTCAAGACTTGCTTCTTCCGGGAGCTTCCCCGGTTAAAGAAACCTCGGACACCGACGAGTCTCATGGTATTGAAAAGCTTGACAGGATCAACCCCCATTCCCGAAACCCTACACGCCTTGTACACCGGATCCCGCCCCTTCGTGTCCAATCCATTCGATATTCCCAACGTCCGCCTCTTCATTTGGTTCCGGATTTTTTTTGGCGCGCGTTTTTACTACCCGGTCTTTACCGTGCTGTTCCTTGATTTCGGGATCACCCTCGACCAGTTTGCCCTCCTTAATGTCGCGTGGGCGGCAACCATTATTTTCCTCGAAGTCCCATCGGGGGCCCTGGCCGACATCGTGGGGCGACGGACTCTGCTGATCGCGGCGGCGGGACTGATGATATTCGAAATGGCCGTCCTCTGCGTGGCCCCCATTGGCATGTCCCCGCTGCTGTTCTCCCTTCTCCTGTTGAACCGGGTCGCCAGCGGCGCGGCGGAAGCGGCGGCCAGCGGCGCGGACGAGGCACTGGCCTATGATTCCCTTGCCGCACGCGGGAACACTTCTGAATGGCCGAAAATCCTGGAGCGCCAGATGCGTATGACATCTATCGCCTTCGTCGTGTCATCCACCACCGGCGCCGCAGTCTACGACCCGGATCTAGTACGGAAGATTGCCCATGCCATGGGGGGAACGATGGAGATTACGCAGGCCACCACTCTTCGCTTTCCAATTGTCCTGTGCCTCCTCGCGGGAATCGGTGCATTCATCACCGCACTACGAATAAAAGAACTCCGGGACCCAGTCACATCAAGAAATGACCCCAGGGGCGGGAATGTCCGGCGTGCCCTTCAGGAAGCAACCCGCCTGCCCCTGGAAGCCGGGCGCTGGATTCTGGGAACCCCGGCCGCGCTGGTACTCATTGTCACCGGCGTGACATTCGACAGCATGATCCGATTGTTCCTCACGATGAACAGCCAGTACTACCGCGTGATTGATTATCCGGAAGCGAGTTTCGGTGTGATTGGGTCAGCCTTCTCGCTTCTCGGAATGATTGTTCCCGGGTGGGCAAAGCGCCTGGCTGAATCGCGCCCGCCCTGGTTCAACGGGATGGTTGTGGCAGTTCTTGCCTGGGGCGGAATCTGGGGTCTCACGTTCACCGTGCCCCTCCTGGGCCTGCTTCCCGTGATTCCGCTGTTTGCATCCTTTTTCTTCCTGATGTTTTTCATGAGCCATTACTTGAACCGGATCACCGAATCCTCGCAGCGGGCAACCGTCCTCAGCTTTCGCGGCCTTGTCTTCAATCTGGGCTACGCGTCCATCGGCATCCTGTATTCTCTGCTCGTGGCGGTGCGGCGCCCCGGGATCCAGTCGGGCCGCCCCGGATTGCCGGAGAGTGACCTTCAGGGTCTTCTCTTCGTGGACACGATCCAGTTTTGGCCCTGGTACTTCCTGGCAACCATCGCACTGGCGTCAGCCTTCGCATTCTGGCGAATACGGGCGTAGTGCCGTTCATGCCACGGGGATGTCACCCATGCGGCGCCCGACACACGGAACACCAGGCCCGTCCGCATGGTGAAAAGATTTCATGGCTACGTTCACTGGACTCCTGGTTCTACCAGATCTCCCTCTTGCAATTCCTGATGTCTGTCGCTATAAACCCGGCAATTCAACAGCGGCGGGTGGCTGGATTTCATCGTCACGGTTCAGTTCGCCAGTCCGACCACGTCTCACGTTCGTGCGGAGGGCGGAACATGCCTGCATCATACGGGATCGAGAGTGGGAAGCGTCGCCTGTAACCATGCCGCGGGAAAGGCTTCCGGGTACGGAAAGAAACAACGCATTGCGTCCGGCCGGGACCGGTTCCATGCCGATTCGATACACCATAGACAAGGAACAAGGGGTCGTCTTCAGCAAAGCGGACGGCGTTGTGACCGACGAGTTGGCCATGGTTCACCGGGACCAGATCTGCGGTGATCCCGACTTCAAATCCTCCTTCTGGCAACTTCTTGACCTGGCCGCAGTGGATGACTTTCAGATGACTCAAAAAGGAATTCGCGCGCTGGCGGATCGGAACCCTTTCAGCAAGGGATCACGCCGTGCGATCGTAGTGGGAGACGACGTGACCTACGGCATGGCCCGCATGTATCAAATTCTTACCGACCAGCACGCACACGATCTCACAGTGTTCAGGGAGCATGAGGAAGCGATTGCATGGCTCGGACTCCCGGGCGAAGATCCATAGTCGCATCCGTATTGTCGCGGCAAAATTCGACCTGGCCACGCGCTGCATGAACAAAAAACAGGATTTTTCCGCGTCATAGGGGCTTCAAAGCCGCCTTCAGGACGTGGCAGGTATAGTCTCCGGGCATGGAACATCAACCGTGGACATTCTCCACCCCCCGGCTTCGCGCCGACCTTCGGATCCGTATTCCGTGTCTGGGCCTGCAGGCTTCAGTCCGCGGCGGATCCGGTTTGGAATAGAAACCCCGTGGCGCATTAATTCTCGCTTGGATTCTCTTCCGTGCAGGTCACGGATCGCCGTAGCGGCAAGACCGGCACCAACACCATTCCGACCGCGGGAAGAATGCTCCCCAGCAGAAACCCAGCGACCGCAGAGCGGCCCAGAAGCACGGCGAACAGGCACCCCAGACCGCCCGATAAACACGCGGCGACAGCATAGAATGCCAGCCAGAACCAGAGGGCACCGCCAGGCGCCGTCAACAGGCCCGAAGGCATCTCGCCCGCGGCAATGCCCGCGAAGATCTCGCTGCCGGGGGAGATCTCCCCCTCCAGTCCTTCAAACCGTCCCATGGCTTCGGCGCGCTGCCACCGGGCTTCGCACGGATAGGGATGAATCTGGTACGCGCGCCCGTCCCAGGCAACCGCATGATCTCCCGACGCCGCCCCCGCGCAGCCCACGCAGTATCTGACCCGGGACTCAGCAGTGGCGGAGGCCGCCATTATGCAAAGCGCAGCAAAAGACAACTTGAAAACTTTTAACTTGATCAAAACCTCGAACCTCATGCCTCACTCACCCAGGAACGGGCCCGGTCCACAGCTCTTGACCAGTCTGCAAAGGCGGCGGTGCCCGAAGATTCAGCCGGCGCCGGTTCGAAGCGCCGCTCTTCCCGCCGGCGGTCCGAGATATCCGCCGGATCCTGCCAGAAACCGACAGCAAGACCGGCCAGGTAGGCGGCCCCAAGAGCCGTCGTCTCTGTCACATCAGGACGGAGAACCGGCACATTCAGGAGATTCGCCTGAAACTGCATCAGGAGGGCATTGGCGCTGGCACCGCCGGCGACGCGCAATTCGGCCAGTGAATTTCCACTGTCGCGCTCCATTGCCCGCAGCACATCGTGACTCTGAAACGCAATTGATTCCAGCGCGGCTCGGGCAATATGCGCCGAGGTTGTCCCGCGCGTAATTCCCACGATGGTTCCCCGCGCGTACGGATCCCAATGGGGAGCGCCGAGCCCGGTAAACGCAGGAACCAGATAGACCCCCCCCGCGTCTTCCACCTGGGAAGCAAGTGCTTCGACATCCGACGACGAGGAGATAAATCCCAGGCCATCGCGCAGCCACTGGACCACCGCACCGCCGATGAATACGCTTCCCTCAAGGGCATAGTCGACCGCATCCCCTATTTTCCATGCAATTGTCGTGAGCAGCCTGTTTTTCGACGGGACCGCCCGGGACCCGGTGTTCATCAGAAGGAAACAGCCCGTTCCGTACGTGTTCTTGGCCATGCCGTCGCCATGACAGGCCTGACCAAACAGGGCTGCCTGTTGGTCGCCCGCCATGCCGGAAATCGGAAGCCCGGACAGTCCGGAGGGAGCAGCGACTTCGCCATAGACTTCGCTCGATCCCACCACTTCCGGCAACAAGCCCAATGGAATTTGCAGAATCTCGAGCAGCTCCGGGTCCCATTGCAGAGTGTGAATATTGAACATGAGTGTCCGCGAGGCATTCGTGGCGTCGGTGACGTGTCGGGATCCTCCTGTGAGATTCCAGACCAGCCATGAATCGATGGTCCCGAAGGCAAGCTCCCCCCGCTCCGCCCGTGCCCGGGCACCCTCCACATGATCGAGGATCCACCCGATCTTGGTTCCGGAGAAATAAGGGTCCAGGAGCAGGCCCGTCTTGTCGCGAAATGTCTCTTCCGCACCCGCCTCTTTCAGGGCCTCGCAGGTTTCCGCTGTACGGCGATCCTGCCAGACGATCGCGCGATGGATGGGAACGCCCGTTTCGCGGTCCCATACCACGGTCGTTTCCCGCTGGTTCGTGATCCCGATGCCAGCGATGTCCCCCGGCTTCGCGCCGGCCTTCACCACCGCCTCCTGCATCACATCCCGCTGCGACGTCCAGATCTGCCGCGCGTCATGCTCCACCCAGCCCGGTTCCGGAAAGTGTTGATCGAATTCCTGCCGGGCGACGGACCGGATGCGGGCGTCTGCATCGAAAACAATGGCCCGGGAACTGGTGGTGCCCTGATCCAGGGCGAGTATGACCTGCGTCACAGTGCGTTTCTCCGTACTCTCTGGAATGAAGGTTGCAGGGTTTGCACGATCCGCCAAGCTTCAAAATAGTTCCATCTGGCGGCCATCCACCCGGCGGAAGGACGTCGTCGAGAGCATTGGCATCCGGTTGCCCTCGAGTCCTGCCTTCCGGCATGCGATCTCGAACATCCGGCGGATCTGCTCCGCGTATATCCCCTTCCCCCGCATTCTCGACCCGAAGTTCGAGTCGTTGAGGCGCCCGGCCCGTAATTCACGGATTCGATGCAACACCTTTTCTGCGCTCATCGGGTAATGCGACCGCAACCAGGAGACAAAAAGATCCGCCACACCGTGAGGCAGGCGGACCAGGATATGGCCGGCAGATACGGCCCCGGCATCGGCGGCCGCCTGCACGACCGCGGGAATCTCGTGATCGTTGAGCCCCGGAACCACCGGGGCAAGCAGGAACCCTGCGGGGACCCCGGCATCGGAGAGGCGCCGAATCGCCTCAAGGCGGCGGTGCGGGGCAGAAGTTCGCGGCTCCATCCTGCCCGCCAACCCCCGGTCCAGGGAATTGATTGAAATCATGACGAAGACGGCGTGGTGGCGAGCAAGTTCCTGGAGTAGGTCCATGTCGCGCGTAACGAGATGGTTCTTGGTGATGATTCCCACCGGATTACGAAACTCCGCCAGAATCTCAAGGCACCCGCGAGTCAGGCGCAATCTCCGCTCGGCCGG
>CAZTAB010000152.1:0-9567 GCA_964611475.1 uncultured Verrucomicrobiota bacterium
ATTCGGGGTGCAGCCCAACGAGTCGGTGAGCATCCCGATGCGCGACGTCTGGCAGAAGGAAAGCGGACTCTTCGGCCGGGTCTACATGCAGTTCGGTTACGCCTGGGGTGGTTGGTCCTTCGAGGAATTCATCGGAAAGACTGAAGAGGAAAAGCGGGCCATGATCTACGACCCGGAGTTCTGGAAGAACGTGAACATGGACAAGGCGGGGGCGCCGTGGGCCCAGATTCGCCACTTGGCCGAAGCACAGCCGGACAACCTGTTCATGCTTCTCGCCTGTCGGGTGTTTCAGCTCGAGGCCGAACCCGTGTTCGGATCCCGCCCCCCGGCGTTTACGCAGGAGCAGCAGGCCCTACTGGAACGAACCGGCCAGCAACGAACGCTTGATACCTTGTTGGAGCGCGTGGGGGAAGAGGATGAAGCCCCGTTGCTCAACAAGGACCGGGACCTGTTCGCAGAGTTCGTGGTGAACATCATCGCCAAGGTCAAGGAACTGATGCCCAACACCCGCATATCCATCACCTTGGCCAACGAAACCAACAACCTGGCCAACCACGCCTCGAAAAAGATCATGGATGATTTCTGGGCCGTTATGGCGGAACACGGAGACTACCGGGCCGGACCGGTCGCCGCGGAGGAATGGCTCAGCCTCTACAATCCGCGCTACAGGAAAGTCAAGGAACGACACCCGGATGTGATGGTGGGTGGACCGGATGTCATCGGCATCCATTTTACCTGGGAGGAAGCGGGGCGCCGGAGTTGGTTCGATTACGTGGTGCCGGTCCTGGACGGGGCGGCGGGACTGGACTTCTTTGATTTCCACTACGCGCTGAATCCGGAGGTGACCCAGATCTTCCAGGAACTGGCGGACCAGTATACGCGCCAGAACCGCGGCTGGCCGGTGCGTTCAGTGGACAGCGAGTCCGGTTCGCTGACCTGGCACAAGGGGAGCGCCTCGGTCACGCAGTACATGAACGCACTCAAGAATCAGCAGGAGTGGTTCGGCTACCTGCGGAACCCGGACCTGACCTTCGGCTGGGTGCCGATCGACATGCCTTCTTACTACGATGGTTTCGGCCAGGCGAAGATCCCGGCGTTGGGTCGGGACATGTTCATGCCCCTTCGGGGACGGTATGTCCACGTGATGACCGACTCCCCGGATATCGAAACGGTCGCCTCCATGGACGGGAAGAGGCTAGCGTGCGTCGCGCTGAACAACCGGGCAAAACATCGCGATGTGGAGTTTCGTTTGAGTCCTCCAGGGAACACCGGATTCAAGGGCCTGCAGGCCCGGATGACCTGGTTCGATCCACAGGAAGAGGAGGCGCGGTGCGCGTCTTTCGAGCCGGAAAAAGTGCGCGGGTCCGACGGGTTGGCGGTGCGGGTGACCCTTCCGCCGTTCGGTACCTGCACGTTGGATGGTGTGTTGAAAAGGGCAGGCCGACCGGGCGGCGTGAACCGGGTGCGGCGGCGCATCGCGGACCGCGTCACGGTGATGGTGGAGCCCGGGCAGAGCGAAACCTTCCGGATCGATCTTTCGTCGGGAGATTTGACGGGGGAGAAGCGGTACCTTTTGCGGGTCGGCTACGAAGGCACGGTCTATCAGAACAACTACGGGTACGTGGGTGTAAGACAGAAGGAAGCGCTCGTCGATGTAAACGGTTTGGCTGCCTTTGCGCTGCCTACATACCGGAAGTCCAATGGATACGGCCGATGCAACTCCATCGAGTTGGAGCTCGATCGATCGCTGCTTCGAAAGGGAAACGAATTGATGTTTTCCGCGCCCGACAACGGTCACCCGTTTATGGCGATCGTGGCGTCCATCATCGTCCAGGACCGGGCGAAGCATCACGAGCCTAGTGAACTGCGCACTGTCTCGCTCGATACGTCGTCACCCTCCTGCACGATTACCCGGGAGCCGAGCCGGACCCTGCCGGACTGGTATGCGCCGGGGGATGACTCCCGGGATGTTCTCCCGGAGCCGGTCGCACACTGGAGCTTCGACCACCGGGAGGGCGACCACATTGAGGATGTCTCCGGCAACGGCCACGAGGGGAGGCTTCTGAATGGAGCGAGCCTGGGTGCAGGCATCAGCGGCACGGCGCTGAAGCTCGGTGAGGGCGCGGCGATGATCGTGAAATCGCCGACGCTGTTTCAGGCGGAGCAGGACGGCGATTTCGCGGTGTCGTTATGGTTCAAGCTGCATGGACCCGAGTCGAGCGGAGTGATGCTGATGAAGTCGACGTTGCAGGGAAAACCCGTTGTGGCTCCGTGGGGCACTCGGTACCGAAACGCGCCGGGTGTGACCCAGTCGGTGCGGCTTGCGGTGCAGTACTCCGGTGGCGAGTGGGGGACGGACTATCCGGTCCCGGCGATTGCGTTCAACTACAGTTCCCCGATCTTCGTCATGAACAGCCAGGCTCGGACAGCCCGGGATTTGGCGGACGGGGAATGGCATCACCTGGTTGCGGTAAAAGACGGAACCCATCACATTGCTCTGGTTTATATCGACGGCGCCTATGCCGGCAGTGGCCCGGGCTGGATCGGTGCCGATCTCGATTTCACCGACCCGCTTTACTTCGGCGTCAGCACCATCAAAAAACAGGCTCAGGGCGCGTCTTACTCCTCCACCGATTCATTCGACGGCATGATGGACGAGGTGAAAATCTACAACGAGCTGTTGTCGCCGGAGCAGGTCGCGCGGTTGTTCGAAACGCATTGCCTGTCCAGATTGTCGGTGGAAGCGGGCCCATGACCTGTTAAGCGGGTTAAGGAAGAGGTTCTCGATATCGTTCCAGGTCGATGACGCGGTGTTGCGTTCATTAACGATCAGGCGAACTCCAGGAACGACTCCTCGCAGGTCAGTTCGTAGATCCGCACATCCGTCGCCGGCACGGCGGCCTTCAGCCTGCCCTTCTTGATCGTGGCCTCTCCGCTGGAGAGCCATTCGAGACATGACTCGATTTTCTGGCCCTTGACCTTCACCGTTCCCTCCCAGGTTACCTCCCCGTTGTTGACCAGGGTGACCAGGAGTTTGCGCGGGTCGTCGGTAACGTTCACGATCCACTGGATGGGTCGTCCCTTGACCTTGATGAGGGAGGTTGACTCGATTACTGAGCCCACGATCTCCTGCACGACCTTGAGGAAGTTCGGTGGCGGAAACGGACGGCCCCGGATGTAGTCGTTGCGGTAGTTCATGTCCCAGGGTAAATCGTCCCGCTTGTACCAGACGTAGTCGGGACGCTCGCCGTTGGCCCAGAACACCGGCGTGACCACATAGACGCTGCCTTCGCCCACCCGGTTCACGCAAACCAGAGGATCGCCGGCATCGTTTACCGCGAGCACCTCGGCGCCATCGGATTCGACCTTGTCGTAGATGTATTCTGCCTCCTTGTAGCTCTTTCCCGTGACCAGGCTCTTCGAGCCCGTCGCTTTCACGTCCGTTTCCTTTACGCGCAGGCCGGCGAGGTTTGCGAGGGTTCCCCCGAGCTGGCGCGTGCAGAGGACGACGGTCCGCCCGGCCCGGACAAACGACTCCACGTTGGCCGCGAAATCCTTGTCGTCGGGCATCCCGCCCAGCAGGACCGCGACCTGGTACTTGTTGAGGACATCCATCGACGCGTTGCTCAGGATCACATCGAACGAGTCGCCGAGCGGGGTGGGCGTCAGGCAATTTCGCGCGTTGATCGCGTAGGCGTATTCGCCATAGTTCGGAAAGATCCAGTGGAAGAACTGATCGATCTGGAAATCGCCCAGGGTGTAGTCGATGTTACCCCAGACTTTCTCCGGATGGCCCTGTCCCATGCCCTTGTGGATGGGAGGGTTCCACCCGTGGTGGAAGTCGAGCAGCAGGGCCACCGGCGAGTACTGCACACCGCGGTCCGGGCGCGACCGCGTGGTCCACACCCACTTGCGGTACTCCCGGCCGAACGGCGTGAGGTTGGCCTCCAGGTCGTGCCCCCGTTGGACATTCTGCTTCTTCGTCGAGCCCCTGATGTCGCCCACCCAGGCGTCTTCCCCTTTCACCGGGATCTCCGGCCGGACCCCCTCCGCCTCGACGGTCGAGAATTCCTTCGGCAGGGCACACATGTCGTCGTAGAAGAGCCCGCCCTCGGTACCGCACAGGCTCAATCCGTACATGTAGCCGGCGAACCAGAGGCGCTTGGCGAGGTGGGTGGGAACGCCGCCGTCGGGATGGGCGAACATGAACTCGACCTTGATGCCGGGGCTGTTCCTCGGGAAACACTTCGTGTTGTAGAAGTCGGGTTTCTGCTCGATGCTTGGCATGAACATGGAAATGTGGGCGTGGGTGAGCAGGTCGTACTGGCGGGCCGCGCCGCGCAAGAACGCGCAGCGCATGATGCTGCTCTGCAACCCGGTCCCGAGTTCCAGGCCGATCATGCGGTGACCCATCTCGCCGTAGTAGTGGCAGAAGCCCAGGCTTCCAATGGAGACAACGTGGTGATGGAAGAGGGCGTCGAGGGTGTCCCTGGAGAACCGGACAAAATCCCCGTAGGCCTCCTTGCGGCTTCGGTCGGGTGATTGCTCGGGCCATTCGTAGGTGCCGAAGACATATTGGGCGCAGTACTCTCCGTCCTGCTCCCCGTTCTCCCATCCGAGAAACCGCGGTCCGAAAATGTCGAGCAGGAACCGGTGGGTTTCCTCCGGCACCACCACCTCGCCGGTGCCGTTGAAAAAGTCCATCCCGTGCCGGATGCCCCAGATGCTGTTGAGGATCAGTCCCTTCTCGGCGTACTTCTTCGCGATCGCCCGCCACCCCGGCTGTTCGTCCTCGATCTGATTGGACCACATGTAGGCACTGAAGGGCCGGATGGCGGTGGCAAAATCGTAGTCGAACATGGTGTTATGGATGAGGTAGTCCTTCCACCCCATCTGCACGCTTTCCTGGAAATCCTTGGGGAGGTCGCGGCGGGCCACCGGCTTCGGGTCCAGTTGCTCGTACCGATCGCCCTCCTCCGGGACGATGGCCTTGTTGGGGATGGGCTGCAGTTTCAATTCCGGCAAATCGGGCATGGTCGACGCTCCTCACGTGGGTTACAATTGATGGGGAATCTGCCCAAGACCGGGACGCATGTCGAGCACCTGGCCATGTTCCTGCGCTTTTTTATTCATGTCGACGCCCGGGCTGGGCTGGACGGAAAGAGTGTTAAATGAAGCAGCTGGATCGAATCAAATTGACGCCAGAGCATCGTTCCCGCTACGAGCGTGATGGATTCCTTGTACTCGAGCATCTTCTGTCGGACGAAGAGATCGATGCGTTTCTTGCACACGAACCGTATACATCAGCCGCACCGGATTCGGGGCTCCTGGCGCACACGGTTGATGATCAGTGGAACTACCTGGCTACGCATCCGAATATGGCGGGCGTGGCCGGGCAACTGCTCGACGGACCTCCCCGGGTCGTGCAATCCATGTACCTGCCCAAGAAAGCGGGAAAAGGAGAGGTTGGGATCGCGCTGCATCAGGATACGCTGTACCTGCCCAATAAACCCAATACGCTGATGGCCTGCTGGATTGCGATGAGCGATACGGGGCCCGTCAACGGGGGTCTCTGTGTCGGTCCGGGCAGCCATCTTGCGGGTCTGCGAACGGCTCACAAAAGCGGGGAGGGCGAACACAGCAGCTGGACGAAGACCCACCTGATGCGCGATCGCGCCGGGAAAGAGTGGGAACAGGAGTTTTTTTCGTTTGAAATTGACGACGTCGATCCGGCATCGCTGGTCAAGCTGACGGTGCCGAAAGGCGGCGGCGTCTGTTTCAACGGCATGACGATTCATGGATCCTACGCAAATCGATCCGACAGCGACCGCCTTGCGTTCGCGGTGCATTATGTGAAGGAGGGCACCTGGGTGTTCAGGGCGGATGTGCAGGAAACGATGCCGGTGAGGTAAGGATGCAAAGGCGAAGACCTGAACGGGCTACACCCTCTTGAGCGATACGGCGAGTGACACGCTCTGTTTATCCGAGGCCGGCGTGAAGCCGATTCGCAGGTAGGGTTGGGGATCCGGGAATTGATAGATATGATGTCCTGCCGTCACCTTTCGCGTTTCACCCACGGCTTCAACCTCGTTGAAATCGCTTCCTCCCAGGATCTGCAGCGTGCCGTCGCCCTCCGTCGCTATCTGGACGTTCAGGTGTTTCGCGAACCAACCGGGTATGACTTTACTGATGTGGCCGCTCCTTGCCACGGCACCTTCGAGGATCCTCGTGGAAAAGGCCGCGTACGAAGTGGGGTCCAGCCGGGATGGCGGGACTCGTGTGCACCAGATCTCATGCCGGAACGACGGGTTGCACTCCCGGAAAATCGTGTGGAACAAGTTGTAGAATCGTCCATCCGGATAGATGGTCAAATGGGGGTGGCCGATCGCGTATTGACCGGTGGTGAACGCCGGTATGATGGATCCGTAGGCCTGGACGCCGTACATGTCAGTGCAGGCCGGGTGACGAGGTGAGCCACACAGGAAAACGGGTCGCACGGAGTACTGATTCCCATTCCATGCATCCTCGATCAGCACGACGATCATCTCGTGCGACGTCTGGATGGGCTGAAGAACCGCGTTGTCGCTTTCCTTGCCGGCCCAAAAGACGTAATCGTTGTAGTCCACGACGATGTCGTCGGCGGTATAGTCCGGCGTGTGCATGACGGCGATCATGCCGCCAAATGGAGCGGTGTAGGGCGACGTCGCATAAAAGAAGCAGGCTTCCGTGCCGCCGCCGGGGCGGAGCATGGGCACGCCGCAATCGCTGATGGCAACCTGCTGGCCGGACGGCCCCGGCCGGTCCGCATGGGTAGGAAGTACATGCCCATGTGAAAGCATTTCGGAGAAATCTCCGTTGAACCGGTAGATCCCCGTTCTCGTTCTCAATGGATCTTCCACTTTCGCGGTGGCCGCGTCCTCCGACGTCAGAACAAGCCAGCGCTTGTTGATTTCGTCCCACGCCGCATGTGCGGCGAGGTGACCGCCCTTGGTCAGGTCGCCGGGGAAGTTGTGCGGCACGATCATTCGAATGTCGGACAACGTCAGGTCGGGGGCGATTTCCCCGACGAAAATTGACCGGGCACTCCCGTCATATGACGTCCAGCCGGTAAAAATGAAATAATTCTGATCAGTGTAGGGATGGTTGACAATAAAGGGGGTTCCCACGCCACCGCAATACTCGGTGCCTTCCACAGGCCCGATGACACGCTGCGTTTTATAATCCGATGCCATGGCCGGGATTACGTGATACCCCCGCGGACGCGTCAATCATTTCGTCCGGGGTTCCGTTTCCCGGGGCCAAAGAAAAATCCTGAGGAATGGTCACGGCTCGAGCGCGAATATTTCCTGGTTCACGAGTTCCGGGGCGGTCAGGCGCACCCACGAGCCGTCACGCTCGAGATCGATCGTCCTGCCTCCGGGCGCGCGGAGAATTCCTTGAACTTTTCCAATGCGGTTCTCGTTCATCCAGAGGGTGACATTTGCGAGCGAGGGCGGATTTCCAGGGCGGTCGTTGAGGGCAGTGAGGATCGGATAGCGGTTGACCAGGTGAACGATGTGGCGGTCACCCTGGCGGTTGACGACCACCTCGACGCCGGACGGTGCTTCGGAGCGGAGCAGGGGCTCCTTGATCAGCGAGTCGATGAGGTTCTCCACCAGGAGGACCAGCCGGTGGCGGTGCTGGCTTTCGTGTTGATCGTGTTCGGCGATTGGGAATCCCATGCAGGCCGCAAGCCCCTTGCCGACGCGGTGACGGGTGATCGCGACATCGGATGACTGCGCCAATCGCGGCGGATTTGGGCCGTGCCAGATGTAGGTCTCGCGGGATCGTTCCGCGATCGGGTAGACGTAGTGCGCCATTGGTTCCGCATCCGCGGTTTCCAGCTTCCAGGCGGTACCGTCGCTGCGGACCGGCTCTCCGCTTGGATCGCTCACGTAGTTCGTGCTGAACCCGGTACCGGTTGTCCCGGACAATCCGAGCAGGTTCAACAGCCGCTGCGGGGGATCGGTGGAGAGGACTTGGCCGTCGACCAGCAGGCTCCCGCCGCCGGAGACGAACCTTTCCATTGCGCCCAGGGTTCCGTCGTCGAGGGGGAATCCCTTTTCCAGGATGAGAAGAGGGTACCGGTCGATGTCAAGCCGGTCGGGCAGAACCACGCCGAAAGGGACGTGGTGCCGGAGCAGTGTCAATGGCCACGCCGGATCGTATTCTCGCGCAACCGGGACAAGGAGGCCGACGTCATATACTGGTTCGGCGTTGACCAGGTATTCCTGTCGTTCGCGGAGAAAGGCCCCGACCTTTCCCAGTTCGTCCATCTGGTGCCCGGAGAAAAATCCTCCCGGCGTGACGTCAAATCCTCCGACAACGGATCCGCCGTGCGCAGTCAGCAGGGCGGCCTCGGAGAGCAGCATGTTCGTCGGCCGGGTGGTCCAGGTGTTCACGCTGTCGGAGACCGGCGTGTAGTGCTCGAAGTTATGCTCCGGCTTCTTGCGCGGCGCGAGAAACCGCGGCGCGAAGCTCTTCGTTTCCGGTGCGTCGGCCTCCGCGGAAAGGCTGTCGCACAACGCGTCGATGGCATCGAATCCGGGGAGGATATTCGACCCGCATCCGTTGTAGACGAGCGGCCGGCGCACCCCGCCGCGATTGGCGATCTCGCGGATGGAACGCATGAGATCCAGCAGGTAGTCCCGGCTCCAGAGGCGCGTCTGTTCCGTGCCCCACGCATCCGCCAGGTCCGTTCCGCCGGTCGCGTCGGCGAATGCGCGCCGGCAGTCGCTGCAGAAGCAGCCGTCGCGGGGATATTCGAGACTGTCCAGCCAGAACCCGTCGGGATCGGCGTTCTCCAGGATCTCCTCCATCTGTCCGAGGATCAGCGCCCGGAAGCCGGGGTTGTTGACGCAGCAGACTCCGTGGTCGACCGGATAGGGCGCGCCGAACGGGTGCGGGGTTCCCTCCCGGTCGACGCAGCGCCAGTCCGGGTTCACCTCGGCCGACCAGACGTCGATGGTCGTGGAGTAGTAGGCCATGACGCGCAGGTCCTGCCTGTGCGCTTCGGCGGTGAACTCAGCGATGTAGTCCCGCGCCGGCTGTTTGTCCCGGAACCGGGACTTGAAAAAGCAGATCCCGTCATGGTGCTTGCAGTGCAGCACCGCGATCCGGAAATTGCCGCGCTTCAGTTTCTCCACCCACTCTGCCGGGTCGAAGTCTTCAATCGGCTGCGCCCATCGCGGACTGAACCATGACATGTATGCCTTCCAGGGGTCCTGGGTATACCATTGGGTTGAGTTCCTGATCCCTTGATCATTCATGGCTATGCACTCCTTGTTCTTCTTGCAGGAAGGGAACCGCCATGTTCTGTAGCTCGGTGCCTTCTGCATTGAGGATCGGTTCGGGTGAATACTGCGCGGCATATGTCCGCCGGGCTCGGCCGGAACGGTTTGCGGTCGAGCGGTGAAATGTCAGGCTGCTGAAGACGGCCAGGGTTCCCGCCGGCCCGGGGACCGAAGAGGGATGACTGCATGCACGGATCATTCCAGCCCAGCATGTTGAGAAAAATTGGCTTGGGGT
>CAZTAB010000153.1:0-11315 GCA_964611475.1 uncultured Verrucomicrobiota bacterium
TGCGATCGTCGTAGGCGCCCTGCGCGAGGCTTATCAGTCGACTCTTCCCAAGGGCCGGTTTCCCGTGCTGTTTCTCTTCCTGGAGGTCGATGCCGCCCAAATCGACGTGAACGTTCACCCAACGAAGAAGGAAGTGCGGTTCCGCAGACCGCGGGAAGTGCGGGAGGGGATCATCGCTGCAGTTCAGGAGGCGTTGAAGATGCAGCCGGCATCCGGGGGGGATGCGACGGAGTTGCCTCCTGCGCCCTCGGGTCCGACCATGGCGATCCGGGACATGCCCGTGTTGGAGCCGTTTCCGTACCCAAGCGTCACGGTGCAGGGGGAGTTGAATGCCGACGGGCGGGATCTGGGCACCGACCAGACCGCGGGGACTGTGGATGCAGGCCCGGGACTGCGTGATATGCCGTGGGCCTGGTGCCGAGTGCTCGGGCAGGTGGGAGGCCTGTACGTTGTGTTGGAGACGGACGGTGGCCTTGTCCTGATGGATCCCCACGCCGCCCACGAGCGTGTGCTCTTCGAGTCGTATCTGAAGGAACGGGAAAACGGGAGGGTGCAATCCCAGGGACTGCTGGTGCCGGAAAATGTGCAGGCTTCGCCTCAGGAAGCAGGTCGCATCCGGTCCCACCTGGATTTGTTGGGAGAGCTGGGCTTCGGCATTTCCGATTTCGGGGGGGACAGTTTCCTGGTGGATGCCATGCCCTCGTGCATCGACCAGGTGTCAGCAACCACCGTCCTGTCTGACATCGTCACGGCGATCGAGGAATCAGGAACTCGCTCAGGCCAGCGTACGATGCTCGAAGAGGCCATTGTCCGGTCGGCCTGCCACGCGGCGGCGTCTGGTCGCCGGTCGCTCCAGGTCAAGGAAGTGGAACAACTGGTCCGGGATCTGGCGAATGCTGACATGCCCTATACCTGTCCCCACGGGCGTCCCACCATCATTTTTATGGGATTCAGGGAGTTGGATCGCAAATTCGGCCGTGTGTAAAGGGCGGCTGACCTTCAGCATCCCGGGCAGTCCCGATGCCCCGCTCTCGGCCCGCGGGGTGGTTCCAATGGCCTCACGCAAGGGAAAAACTTGCGCTTATTTCCCTGATCTGCGTATTTTCCATGCCTCATGCGTACGAAAGTCGCTGGTTTTCGTTTCGTTACGCGCATCCGGAGGGCTTGGAAGGAGATTGAATGGCGTCGAACAAAGATGACGTGGTCGTACTGGACGGAGTCGTGTCCAAGGTGCTGCCCGCCACCATGTACCGTGTGAAATTACCCAACGGGCACGAAATCCTTGCCCATATTTCTGGTAAAATGAGAAAGCATTTCATCCGGATCACGGCCGGGGACAAGGTTCGGGTGGAAATGTCGACCTATGATCTCACCAAGGGCCGGATCACCTACCGCTACCGGAACTGATCAGGTGAGCCGCAGGAGCCTCAGCGTCCGCCGGAAGTCCGCCGGGAGGGGCGCCGTTACACGCATTTCTTTATTCGATTTGGACTCCCTGAACCCGATGCTCCTTGCGTGCAGCATTTGGCGCGGCACCCCCTCGTAGGCTCGGTCGATCCGCGCCCCGGCATTGTACGTTTTGTCCCCGATTACCGGGTGGTCCAGTTCCGCCACGTGCTTTCGAATCTGGTGGGTTCGCCCCGTTTGAAGATCGATGCGGATATGCGAAGCGGTCCGATTGGCGTCGAGGACCTCGAACCTCGTCACCGTTTTCTTCTCCTCCAGCGGTGTCTTGACGCTGGCGCGCGGGGTGGGAATGCGGCCCAGGACGATCGCCTGGTATACTTTTCGAATCGTGTTGGCCCTGAATTGCTTCACCACGCGCTCCTTGTCCAGTGGTGATGCCGCGAATAACAAGCATCCGCTTGTGTCGCGGTCCAGCCGGTGGACGGCCAGCCATTCGGAGAACTCAGGGTCGGATCGCAACAATGCCTCGAGGCTGTCCTTGCCGTTGGAGAGGATGCCGGGAGGCTTGTCGAGCACGAGCATCGAGTCGTCCCGCCAGAGAATCTTCAGTTTCGCGGATGGTGTGACCGGGGCATTGACGCGAATCCGGTCGCCGGCCCGGAGAAGATGCCGGGCCATCCAGGTGCGGCGGCTGTTGACCAGCACGCGCCGATCGTCGAGCAGAGACTTTGCCTTGCGCCGGGAGAGGGACAGGCGGGTGGAAAGGAACCGGTGCAGTGGCCACCCGTCCTCCCGTCGGCTCACGGTATGTTCAGCGCTTTTTTTCACCGGATGGAAATCTAGCACCGGATCTTCCTGTTTCCAAGCCGGCGCTGATTCGGCCTGGAATGCCTCCCGCCGGAAGCCCGTCCCATTCGTGCCTTCCTCTATCTTTACAAAGTCGGATCCCGCGACTATAACCCTCCGGATGCAAATGGCAGAACAAGAGACATCTACAGCGGTTCCGGAAGACCACGCCGCCCGGTATCTGGAGAAACTGGAACAGGACCCAATCCCCGTCGCGGAATTGGCAGAGGCCCTTGACGCGCTTTACACTGGCGGCCAGGTCGAAGATGCGGACGAACTCGCCGACCTGCTGCAGGATGCACTGGCTGGCAGGGAGGCCATTCGCGATGCGGTGGAGATTCTGCACCGCAGGGCGCTGCATCGGGTGAAGGACCGGGGGTTCAGGGATGTCTGTGAGGAGGCCGTGAGGAAACTCGTCGAAGGCAAGCGGGAGCACCGCATTCTCTCCGAGCATATCGGGTTCGAGAAGGACGTCCCTGCGCACGAATGCATGCGCCGCCTTTTGAACCTGCTCGACATGGCCCCGGGGAAACTCTGCCATGACAAGACCTGGGGTTTTGGAATCATCGAAAGCGCTGATTCGTTTTACCAGCGGGTGACAATCGACTTCTACAAGAAAAAAGGCCACGAGATGTCCTTTGCCTATTCGGCGGAGGCCCTTAAGCTGATTGACGACGACCATCTTCTGGCGCGCAGGCACCGGGATGCGGAAGGGCTGAAGCAGCTCGTTTCGGAGAATCCCGCGGAGATCGTTCGCATTTCCCTCAGAAGCTATGGCCCCATGAACGTCACCGTGCTTCAGGAGACGCTGGTCCGGGAGCTCCTGGACGAAAGTGAATGGAAAAAGTTCTGGGACGGTGCCCGGAAAGGTTTGAAGTCCGATCCTTTCGTTGAGATTCCCCGGAAGCGAAGCGAATCGATCAAGCTTCGCGAGAAAGCATTCGCGTATGACGAGGAATGGTTCTCTTCGCTTCTGGAACTGCGGGAGATTCCCGCCATCCTGCAACAGGTCACGGAGTGGCTTTCCAATCATGATCCGGCATCCATGCCCGAGAAGGGGCGGGCGGCGTTCGTAAACCGGCTTGGCTTTGTGGCCAAGGGAGCCATGGGGCAGAATGACGGCCAGGTGGCGAAGACCCTGATACTCTCCACCCGGCTTGGTATCCCCGCCGGGGACGTGGGGCTGGACGCCTATCTCGATTCGGCCATGTCCACGGAGAGGATTCTGAGTGTTGCGGGCAAATTGCCTTCCCGGGATTTCAAGGCGTTTCTTGAACATCTCGCCGACCGGGATTCCGCGGGAACAACCGCCCTTCTCCTGAAGATATTTTCCAGCCTGCCGCTGGATGCGATCCAGGACGTCGTTGACGTCCTGGGAAGCTGTTCCCGCGAGGCCGATGTCAACAGGCTTCTCGGCGCGATTCTTGATTCGAAGAGCTCGACGGTGGACATGATGGCATGGTTCGGGCGGAACTTTGGCCGGCTTTCGTCTATTGGCATAGGGGTCCGCCAGGGGTTTCTCGGTGACCTGCTGAACGCCCTGGAAAAGGGTGAAAGCCGGAGCGGGCAGCGTGCGTACAACCAACTCGGCGGATTGTTTGAGGACAGCGAGTGGTTGTCGATGGTCCTGGACCCCATTTCGGATGAGCGTCGACGCGCGTTCATGGCTCGGATCAAGGAGTCGGGGGCATTCGAGGAAATGGACCGCCGCATGATTCTGGGGCGGATGATCAAGCTGTATCCGGAACTCGAGTCGGAAATGAAAGCGCAGGGTGACGAGGAGGAGATTGGTTCCCGGGTGCGTGTCACCTCCCATCGCAGTTTCGGTGAGCGACGGGAGCAACTCCGGAAGCTCATTCATGAGGATATTCCAAACAACTCGAAGGAGATCGCCCTGGCCCGGAGTTACGGGGATTTGCGGGAAAACTTCGAGTACAAGGCCGCGAAGGAAATGCAGGCGGTTCTCCTGCGGCGGCAGGCCGAATTCGAGGCCATGCTCGACGTCGTGACGCCGAGTGATTTCCTGAATTTCCCCCACGACCGGGTGGGGCTGGGAACCGGGGTGACGCTGCGGCGCGAGGATGGCCTCGAGGAAACCTACTACATCCTCGGCGAATGGGACCGGGACGAGGCCCTTGGAATCATCAGCAGCACGACCAAAATGGCGGAGGCTCTCCTGGGGCATGCGAAGGACGCAACCGTCACCGTGCCCGCCGAGGACGGATCCATGTCGGCGACAATCCTTGCGGTCTTCCCTCTTCCGGGGAATGTTCTCTCCTGGTGTGGTGAAGAGGGGGCCTAGGCGGGCGCGTTCCTCCAGGCGCGGTGCAAGAATCCTGTGGCCCGCGACATGATGGTTGGACTGTTCTGGAGCGCAGGCAGCGCTCTGGGCTCATGAAGGCACTCTTTAAACAGTTTGTCGGCCGTGATGCACACCCGTTCGTGCAGTATCTCAAATACGGAATTGCGGGCGTGGTCGCAACCGTTGTCGACGTGGGGATCTTCTACTTCCTTTCCCTCGTCATCTTTCCCGCGATCGCGCCGGACGACACCCTGATCGTCGCCGCAAACGCCTTGTATGAGTGGGGGGGGCGGTTGTGTGGGGAGCTTCGGGGCAGCTCCTGGTTTTATGACCTCCTGCACTTCGAGGTGGAGCCGCTTTCCAAATCGTTCCGCGAGAGAAACTTCCTGATCAACAAATGTATCGTGTTTGCCGTTTCGAACATGGTGGCCTACCTGTTGAACATGCTCTGGGTGTTCCAGCCCGGGAAGCATACGCGGCGGAAGGAGGTCGCCCTGTTTTACGCGGTGGCCATCTCGAGCTTTGTCGTCGGAACAGGACTGGGCTGGGCGCTTATACACTTTCTGCACATGGACACCACCCAGGCGAGAATCGCGGATATCGTTGCGGCCGTGATGATTAATTTTTTTTGCCGGAAGCACCTTGTATTTAAAGGCTGACAGTTGGGTCGGGGCGTGCCGGGTTCTTGCCGTTGCATGTGCCTTGGCTGTTTCGTTGTTTCTGTATTCTGGGTGCGGCCTGCCGCGGTCCGGCCAGGGTGAAGATCACGTGGAGCCGGCCGGTCTTCCGGTGTCCGGGGTGGCGCCCCATGATGCCCCGATGGCGGCCGACAATCGGCCGGTGGAGCTGATCGCAAGCGGGAGGAGGGAAACCAGGGACCCGCAGGTCGATTTCGATTTCATTCTTGGGTGGCATCCCGAAATTCTCGGGAAGGGGGACGTCGTCTTCGACCGAACGACCGGGAAACAGCTATGGGGTGAGCATGTGGGAGAGATCGTTTTCCGGTTTGAAGAACCGGGTGGAGCGTTCATTCTCCGTCCCCCGGAGCCGGTGGTCCTGCGGGAGCGGTTTGACTGTGTTAATCTCTGGGCGCATCGTGATGGTCGGCACGGGAAGGGGGGACTCACCGTCCTTGCCCTGGTGAAGGACGCCGCCGGCCGTGAGCATGAGTTCTTTCTTGGTCAGTTGGAGGCGGCCGGGTGGAATCTGCTGCATGGGCGGATCAACGCCGAGATCCTTGATCGAATTGAATAACCAGATGCGTTCAGTGGCATCCGGATTTCGAATTGTCCCGTGTCCAGTACGGTGACGAATTACGTGGATTCGCTTGGCTTTTACCACGAAACCTTTCCTCCGTTGCAGGTTCAGCCCCGTGCCGCGCGGAACCTGGAGCTTCGTCCCGGACAGTTGGCGGGGATTCAGACAGGGGGGGAGCGGCTTGATTTTCCTGTGCGTGAGGAGACGGTGGTGCCCGGGACTCCCGACGCTGGGCTGTTCGAGACCCGGCTGGATGAGGTCAGCGGGGGGGTCTATGAGTTCGGCTGCCGGGGTCGCGCCGGGGACCTTGCCTATCGAGTCGAATCCGGGGCCCTGGAGAAAGGGATTGGGGTGAGGTGGAAGGGCAGGGACCTGGGCCGGTTCTTTTCCGGTTCGCGCCTGCTCGGCGTTGACCGTGCCGACCGTGCGGTTTCCGTGGTACGCAGGGAAGGCGAGGCCCTCTATATCGAGTTCGAGGACCTGGGCGCGAGGCGGATGGAATTGATCGGCCCATCCCTGGTGCTTTGGATCCGGGCCGCAGGCGGACAGGCATCCGGTGTCGACCTTGGCATTTTTCAGGGCAAGGGGACCTGGCACGCGCTGGAATTACCCGGCCTTTCCGGATCGTTGAACGGTCTGTTTACCATGGGTTGGGTGACCGCGGAACCGCTGGAAGCGCCGTGTTTTGTCTCCAGTTCGTTTGACTGGTACCGGAGCAACGCTTCCTGGTTCGAGCCCGTAGTCCATTCGAATGCATGGGCCTTCGGCCGGGCGGTCTACCAGCCAGGAACCGACGGGAGGAGAACCGACATATTCGAGCGTGTGGTCCTGACCGTCTCCCCCCGGGTGGAGGACACGCTGGTGAATGTATCGAATCCCCCGGGGAATCTTGTGGATGAATTGAGTTCCCGCATGTGGGTGGAGGGGGAGGGAGCGATGAAGCTGGATTCGCTGGGGATAGGAAACGTGGTCCATGCCCATTCCACGGTGACTCTTGATGTGATGCAGGCGAACCCGGTCAGCGAATCCTGGGATGAGAATCATTTGATCCGGGAGCCCGACTGGGAATGGAGGGCGGGGCGTCCCGGGCATTTTCTCCGCAAGGCCCCGCTGGCCGTGGAGGCGAGCGGGGGGGCTTTTGCCTCGTCGGCTCTGTCCGCAGGGGAATTGTGTTCCGTTCCGCCTTGGAGGTATGTCGATTTCGATTCAAGGGTCCCAGGCGCGGCGACCTTTGGCCAGGCGTACTACAGTATCGGGGAAATCCTGCGGAACCTGGGAAGGGCCGCGTCGGTGCCCGTTGTCGGGGACGGAGGTGCGGAGGCATTGTACGGGGGGCTGGCCGGAGGGTATCTCGCCGGCGGCTTTCCTGAACCATTCCTTCCGGTATTTCAATTGAACCGGCTGCAGCCGATTACCTGTCGAATCGGCGCCGGGGCGGTTTCCCCCGACCGGGTGATGTCGGATGCCGAGCTGGACCGGTACCTCGCGGGACAGATTGCATATGGTGCCATCGGCCGGCTGCAATTGCCCGCCCTGACCGACCGGCAAATCTTTCGCGCCTGGTCCATGATGAACGCAGTGCAAACGAATTATACGCTTCGTACGCCGGGGAGAATTGCCTACTGGGACGGCGAAAATTACGTGAGCACTTCGGATGCGATTACCGGGGGGGGGCTGGGCCGTTCCCAGCTCTACATGAGCTTCGGTGAGTCCTTCGAGCTGTGGGTCAACGGCAACCGAGGCGAGGATTGGGACGTCCGCGTTGGAGAGGACCGGTGGAGGCTTCCGCCCTACGGATGGGTTGCGGCGGACGATGGGTTCGTCGCCGTGTCGTCCCTGAAGAAGGGGCAGAGGATGGACTACGTGGAGTGTAATCAATACACATGGTTCGACGGGAGGGGAGGGGTCCAAAGGTTTCGCGGAATCAGCTGTCCGATGGGTTCAGTCAGCATTCGCCGTGGGCCCGCCGCGGACGATTCGCGATTTGACCTGACCCATGTGGGGCCCGCGGAAACCATCGGGATCCCCGTGCAACGCGGCGTGGCCGGGGAGGCGATCGCCGTGAGGCGGGCCGGGCCCTCCGGCGGAGGGCCCACCGACATACCGTGCTCGCTTGATGACAGGACCCTTCTCCTGGATGTCCCGGAGGGAATTTCCCGGTTCGAGGTTTTTATTTCTCCGCAATAGGGACCCGTTGTCGTTTGTTCGTGAATCCCGTGCTGCCGGGTGAGGATAATGTTTTCGTGGACGACCCAGGGCCGGGCACCCGGGGCCGTGTGCTCGGAGGCGGGGGGATCACTCCATGTCGGCCTGCGGCAGACTCAGGAAGAAGCGGGTGCCTTCCCCGGAGGATTGAAAGGAGATCCTTCCGCCGTGTTCCCGCGCCACGCCACGGACGATCGCCAACCCAAGCCCGGTGCCCTTGTCCCGTTCCTTGGTGGTGAAGAAGGACTCGAACACGGAATCCTGAATTTCACAGGGGATGCCCTTCCCCGTGTCTGCGATGAGGACTTTCCAATAGTTGGTGTCGCCGTCTTTTTCTTCCTCGACCGAGAGCCTCAGTTCCCGCCGCGGCTCCCCCTCCATCGCGTCGGCCGCGTTGGTGACCAGGTTCGCGAAAAGCTGGTCGATGTGGTTGGCGCATCCCCGGGTGAAATACTTTCCTGGTTCCACGTGGTTATGGATGTAGACGCTCGCTTTCTGCGTTCGGCTCTTGGTGAGAAAAAGGGCCTCGGAAATGCTGTGGCCCAGGTCGATGCGCTCCTTCCGGTCCCCGACCCGCCGCGAAAAATTGTTGAGGTATTTCACCAGCTTGGAGATCGCCTGGATTGCGTGGTCCATGTCGCCCCTGGTTTCCTCCAGTTCGTTGATTGCTTTTTCCCGCTGTGCGGCGGTTTCATTCAGCAAGGGGATCTGTTTTCCCATGTGATTCAGGCCGCACTGCAGCACGCTGAGGGGATTGCTTATATCGTGCGCAATGCCTGAGGATAGTTCCCCGATGGCGGCAAGTCTTCCCGCGTGCAGGAGGCCCTGCTGAAGTTCCTTGAGCTCCCGGATATCGCGGAGAATGGAAAACGTGCGGATGAACCGGCCGGTATCGTCGTAGATGCCGAAGGACCGGACTTCCACCGGGATGGATTCGCCTGTGGCCGTCCTGAGCATGCTCTCAACCGCGGTCTCCCCGGTTTCCTTGAGGTTTTCGAACCCCGCCTCCAGCGCGTGCAGGACTTCATCGGCGTAAAGCTCCCGGACGTTCATGGTCAGGAGTTCCTCAAGAGGATACCCGAACAATTCCTCGGCCATGTTGTTGGCGAACACGATGTTCCCGTCGCCGTCCACCGAGTGGATGATGTCGGGAAAATGATCGATGATGGTCTGGAAAATATCCGCGTTGCGGATTTCCTGGTTGTCAATTCGCATCAGGCTCATGGTCGAGTGCTACGTCCGGATTGCCGTCTCGGACGGTATCGTGGATGGGGTAAACTGAAATGCCAGGCCGTCCCGGGCGAGAGTCGTGGAGTCAAACGCGCTTTTCGCCTGCAGGAGTATCGCTTCGAGTTCGTCGTCGCTGTGGCCCGGGTCGTGGTGGGTCAGAACGAGCCGGCCCACGCCCGCCCGGTCCGCGATTTCCGTGGCTTTCCTCCAGGTTCCGTGGCCCCATCCCCTGCGAGCCAGGTACTCGTCGGGCGTGTATTGCGCATCCTGGATGAGCAGGTCCGTGCCCCGGGTGAATTCCACGAATTCGTCCATGCTCGCCGGCGTGGGCTCATGGTCCGTCGCGATCGTGATTGATCCTCCCGGTGTGTGCAGTTGGTAGGCAAGGCAGAGTTGGGTATGCGGGATGGGTTGCCAGTGTACAGTCACGTCCTCCAGACGGACGTTCCCGTTTCCCGGCGAAAGTTCGTGATACCGAATCGTGGATGCCATGGTGCCCAGTGGAACCGGCCAGAATCGTTGGTCGAAGAATGCGGACAACAGGCCCTGCAGGGACTCATCCGTGCCGGGAGCGGCGCCATAGACATCAAGCTGGGAGTCCGGGCAGTAGAGCATTTTCAGCCCCATCAGGCCCAGGAGGTGGTCGAGATGAAAATGTGTAAGAAAGAGGGCGATTTTCTTGCTGCCCGCAGCTTCGGCGAGAATCGGGTTTGTTTCTGTAATTCCGCTGCCTGCATCGAAGAGTAGAAGTGCCTGGCCGGTTTCCAGCGAGAAAGAGGTCGTGTGGCCACCGTATTTTGTAAAGGAGGGACCGGAAACGGGGTGGCTTCCACGCGCACCATGGATTCTGAAGAGGGCCTCGCTCATCTAGGGGTCTCGGGAATCCATACCCATAGCATATTTCCCTGGAATCGAAAGGCAAAGCGGGAGGGGCCAACCAGCCCGGTATTGCCGAAAAAAACAAGATGTCCGGCCAGATTTTGTTTGCCTGCTGCGAGTTTCCCGGTATTTTACGCATGGAATTGATATTCGATTGCGGGGTGGAGCAGTCCGGTAGCTCGTCAGGCTCATAACCTGAAGGTCTCGGGTTCAAATCCCGACCCCGCTACCAATTTGAAGGGAAAAACCCTCGAGTTTCTTAATGAAATTCGGGGGTTTTTCTTTTACTCCCAATAGCGTGACTTCTTGAAACGCCTAGAAAAGCCAAGCAACGTCACACACACACCCACACACGCCGCGGATTTTGAGCAAGTATTGAACCTCACGCCATTGGGTGTGACGGGCCTAATTGTGCGCGGCTCGTCGAGGAAAATCTCCACACACACCACACACACCGGATCGAATCAACTTCGGATGGGATGGGAGGCCGGGTGCTGGGACTCGCTGAGAGACACACCGCATGCTCCTCCTCATAGGCCGGCCAAGCAAACGAACGTCGGGGGGGATACCCTTGCCCACCGCCCCCCCCTGTTCTCACATTGTATATGTCCCCGGAATTTTTTGGCTTCCGCCCGTGGACGTGGGCCAGCTGGATCGTCCGGCTCTGCTCGCCGATCTCCGGAATATGCCGGTAGCGGATGTCGGCCCCTGAACGAGGACTGCGGCTACCTTGAGAAGTTCGCCCAGGGATGCGATGCACCATCTGCAGTGCCCAGTTCACCTGCAGCTTCCACAACCGGGCCGAAGGTGTCATCGGAGTCCAAGTCGTAGTTGGTTCCATTCCCCACGCAGGTGTTTTTCAAGAATAAGTTGCCCGTGGTGTCGACTGTTCGAATCCCATAGGTTGCTCCTTCTCCTGTGGTGCCCCAAATCGTGTTGGCTTCAACCCGGTTTCCATCAGCCGTAAAGAGATTGATTCCCCGGTCCGTATTCTGGCTGATCCGGTTGTCTTGAATCGTGTTCCCCTTGCACTGGCCATTGCCGATATAAAGAGAGACGCCATCGATTCCATTCCCGATGATGGTGCAATCCGCTATGGTGTTCCCATAGCACTGGCCATACACGCCAAGAAGATAGACGCCATAGTAACAATTCCCGCTGAACAACAACTCAGCAATCATAATCAAAT
>CAZTAB010000154.1:0-2704 GCA_964611475.1 uncultured Verrucomicrobiota bacterium
ATGGAGATCGACCCCACGCTGCCTGTGCATCTTTATAGAAAAGAATAGATCGGGGTTCCGCCTAGGGGCGCATTCAAAAAATGCAGAATGCCGCCCTGGGAACTCCAGCGTGTAGGCCTGCTTTACCCGCCGGGCTGGAATTCCGCCAGGCTCTCCAATACACCGATCCGGACTGCATCCGCGGTGGAACGATCCTTCGGGCTTTTCCAGAGCCAGGTTTCCTCAGCGTGGACCCGGAGGGCGCGTTTCACGTCCTTGCGTAGCTTGCGGACCGTTTTCTCGCCGGCCTGTTGCTCCAGCATTTTCAGAAGCTCGAGATCCTGGGCGCCTTCCCGCATTGCCTCCATGGCCTTGCTGGTGGTGATGAATTCGGGGTGGAGATAGAGGGGACTACGTGACGTTCCCGTGTTGAAATACTCGTTCCATCCGGACCCGCCGTTCCCGTCTCCGAATGCCCAGAAGTGTGCCCCTGTCAGGCCAAGGTCAAAACAGAGCCAAAACCGCAACTGCCACGCCACGTAGGGGTCGGTGAGCCGGTGGCTGAAGCCGCCGGTGTAGGTCCACCACTGGAGTCCGTCGCGCGCGTGCTGTTTCTTGAATGCAAGGGTCTCCCGGGTCTTTTGTAGGTAGTGCTGGGTGTTGAAGCACTGAATGTCACACGCGTCGCGCATAAGTTCCCTGAGTACCGGCGGGGCCTCGAGAGGGTTGGGGTAGTGGATGTCGTTCCAGATTTTGAAGCGAGGTTCGCCCTTCTTGATGGCCCGCCCGGTCTGGAGAATGAGCTGGAGTTCCGCCTCGTTTGTCGGCTCGTCGGCGATCAGGAAGGCGAATCGTTCAGGCTCGATTCCTTTCCCTTGCATGTAGGTGGACCAGTCGCTGGCCCATTGTTCATATTTCCTGGCGCGGAGAGGGGTGTCCATCGGGAGCTTTTCGGAAATGAAGCCGCAGTACAGCGCTGCGTCAGGCCACCGCTCGAGCCATTCATCGGCGGTCTTTCGAGAGGGCGTTGCGCTGAGGTTTCCCTCTTCGTCGTACGTTCCGTACGGAAAGGGATTGGCGGCCCAGGTGGTGTTGACGCCGTATTCCTTCAGCACGGCGAGAAACGGGGCAAGGTTCTGCTCGGTAACCTCATAGGTTCCAGCCCATGGGTACTCGAACCCGCCGATGAAGGTTGAAAAGGAGTCGGGAAGCTTCACCGGGAAAACGCGAATCGTCACGGGAACGTTGGCCGTCCAGCCGCCGGCTTCCAGGTGAATCTCGCCTGTGCGAGTCCCGCTTCGCATCCCGACCGAGGAGCATCGGAGCCAGATTTGGCGTGTTGTGCCGGGTGGCACGTCGTCAAGGCGGTATCGCCCGTCGGTGGATTTCGCGCGGACCAGCGCGGCGGCCACGGGCTCGAGGGAATGCGTGTCGACCATGGGAACCTCAAACACCTCCAGGCGGCCTGCGGGCAGGTCGCGCAACGTCAATGAAACGGAAGCGGGTTCCCGGCCTGCATTGGATAGGTTGAGGACATCGCTCCGAACCGCATTGGACCCCATGGTGATTTCGAGCGCCGGCGCCGGGCCGGAGGGCTCCTGCATGGGCTCAAGCGGGTCCAGGCGGTGGGTCTTCCACAGTCGCAGCCCCGGAGGCATGCCCTCCGCCCGGAAGAGCGCTGCATGCAGGGCGAAGATGTCAGCGTGCAAGTGGTTGACCGGAAGAATCGCCTTGAATCCGCTCCTTGACGGGACGGGCAGGGAGTCGCGCTGCCCGTTGAGCCCCTCCAGTTGCCCGATCAATTCCTGCCGGGTTGCATCGTTGATCGACGCCGTGGCAATTCGCTCGCGCAGGGACTCAATGTCCCTTGAGAGCCGCGTGTCGATTGCATGGTAAAATGCATGGCTCTCCATGCCGCCCGCTCCCTCTGTGAAGACCAGCTCCGGCCGCTCGACAGGCGGCGCGAGTTTGTCTGTCCCGTATAATTCGATTTCGTCCAGGACAATGGTCCCCGTGTCCGGTGATTTTCTCATGAACAACGCGATGTATCTACCGGTTGCGTCGAGACCATGCTGCCGAAACCAGTGCAGGCTTGGATCGCGGCCCTTTTTTACCAGGATGCGCCCGATCGCCTCCTGAACCCGTGCATCGGCAAGGGGCGGATCGAAGGTTTCATGCGATGGACGAACCGGGGGCCCGGCCAGGTAAAAGTCCTTGTTGTTGTCGCTGACCAGCACGGTGATCTCGGTGGGCCACCATGGCAACCAGGGGGAAAGGCAGGAATGGCGTCCGAACCCGGAGATCTTCCGCCTTGCGCCCACGAAGAATACCACGACGGGCGGTGTGCGGTCCCAGCCCATCGATTCATGCTGCGCGTAGAATGGTGCCCCTTTCGTCTCCCACGCCTCGTTGAGCACTCCGTCGGTCAGTTGGCCGTGGTCGCCATGCTGGGGATTCTTCCAGCCCCAGTAATTTGGAGATGGCGTTGCTTGGTAGGATATGCCCGCAGCAAGGTTCTTCTGCCTTGCCGGCTCGCCGAAGAGGGGGGTGGTGCAGAAGTCGGCTGCTGCCATGGCGGCGGCCAATGCACTCCGCCATGGACTGTATGGATGCATTATCCGGAAGGAAAACGGCCCAGGGAGCCCGCCCACAACTGTGAAAGGTTCGTTTTCCCGTGGGGAAGGGCTTGTATCCTCGGCTACCGCCGTGCAGCCGGAGGGCGGAG
>CAZTAB010000155.1:0-6710 GCA_964611475.1 uncultured Verrucomicrobiota bacterium
GCAGATGATAAGCGGGATGTTGGCGTGGCTGTTCCAGTGCGGGTAGCTCTTGCCGTACCGACCACGCTCCCCCAGCTCGTGCCCATGATCGGTAGTGAAGATAACAACCGTGTCATCCCACAGGTTCCGGCGGTCCATCACGTCGAGCAGCCTGCCAAGGTGATGATCCATCATGGTGAGGCTCCCGGCGTACTGCTGCCGCAGATACTCGATTTCCTCTCCCGAGTTTCCCTCGAAAAATGCCTTGGCGCTGTCCATCCACTCGTAGGGAGGAAAGCAGGTCAGGTCATCCCGGGCCGGGCCGTACATCGAG
Source organism: uncultured Verrucomicrobiota bacterium (assembly GCA_964611475.1). Taxonomy (GTDB): domain Bacteria; phylum Verrucomicrobiota; class Kiritimatiellia; order SLOV01; family SLOV01; genus CAUZEO01. Next base: position 314 of record CAZTAB010000155.1, read on the forward strand.
CGGTATGGCTCCGGATTCCACCACGGCTCGTGCGGCGAAAAAGCTTCGGCAAACACCATGAACGACCCGCAGTCCGCCCCGGTCTCCAGTGCCTGCGCGGCATCGTGCATCACACCGGCTGTCGGCCAGTCCTCTTCTTCCCGGAACTGCATCACACCCCGATAATAACGGATGCAGGCCTCCAGTGGCCAAACGCGCGCTGCGCTCTGAACCCAGACCGGCAAATCCTCCTCGCGTACCGCCGGAGCGATGGGACGATCGCCCTCCTGGCCCCGGATCATGCTGCGATCCTCGAACCACTCGATGTAGCCGTAGCCATGCGACCGGTCGCAGTAGTGGGGATGGTCCGTGCTGATTCCGGTATAGGCGCCGAGGGCGTTCGCCCGCTTGGCGATATGATCGTCGAATGGCTCGATCTGGCCCCACCCGCGCCAAAGGAACTCCTTTCGGCCCGTCCAGACATCACGCCGCGCCGGCATGCAGGCCACGCTGCCCACGAAATGATTGTCGAAGACCACGCCCCGATTGGCCAGACGCTGAAGGTTCGGCGTTTGGACCCAGTCGTTGCCGTAGCAGGACAAGTGGTTCCGATTCACGCTGTCCGATAGAATGAAGAGGACGTTCATCAGGCTTATCGGGTATCGTTTGGCCTTGCATGAGTCAACAACGAAGATCTGGCTGGTCCCAGCAGGCCGGGCTTGTGCTGTGATTTAAACAAAATTGCCCTGAGAAGGGCAGAAACTTCAAGAAACAACCATGAATGGCTGTAGTCTTCTAAACGACGTGCTGGAACCGGTCATGCGGGGAGCATCGAGTTCCCTCGCGGCCGCCCCCTACGATGCAAGCTGGGCCGACTTCGACAACGACGGCGACTTGGACCTAATCACCAACGGAGGCGTGCTCTACCGGAACAAGGGCAACGACAACAACTGGTTGAAGCTGAAGATTGCGGGCGATGCGTCACAGGGGATCAACGCAATGGGGGCGGAAATCCGCCTTTCACTACCCGACCGGACGCTGACGCGCCAGGTCGAAGGAAATACCGGCCAAGGCAATCAAAACGAGGTGACCGCGCTGCACTTCGGGCTGGGAGGTCACAGCGCATCGGTTCAAATGGAAGCTCGCTGGGGCGGCGGCGTGACCCGGTCGTTGACGGTGCTGCCCAACCAGGTCGTGGACGTCGCTCCTCTCGCGGGGCCCCCATGAGGTTCATTCGAGTGGGCGAAACGTCGAAGATACAAAGGAGTCATTCGTTAAAGCTCCCCCTCCAGGGGGCTTATCCCGTAAGGGCAAAAGCCCAAAAGCCGTGAAAAAGAATCCCCTCCCGGAGCCCGGCGCGAACGAAGGCGGCGCATCGCCCGATTTTCACTCCCCCCGGGCTCGGGAAATGAAGTTCTGCGAGAGGGGTCAAGCCCTTGAGCCCCGGCTCCAGCAGCACAAGCCCGTTGGATACCTACTCTCAAGCGAAGGGAAAACTCCCTCGAGACTCACTGGGCAGGAAACCCGTATTGTGGTTTACTAGTCACATGGGCCAGCCCGTCACAGCACCTTCCGGCGTGCTCGCCGGCTTGGAGCGCATTTATCCGCCGGACCGGTTGCTTTGCGGCCCAGCAGAACTCGCGCCCTTCGAGTCGGATGCGCTGACCGCATTCCGCGAGAAACCTCGGGCCGTGGTACTGGCGGAGAGCGCGGAGGATGTCATTGAAACCGTCCGGTTCTGCCACCGGGAACAGATCCCCTTCATGGCACGGGGCAGCGGGACCAGCCTCAGCGGCGGATCCCTTCCAATTCGCGACGGAGTCGTTATCGCGCTCAACCGGCTGACCAAGGTAATCCGCTACGCCCCGCACGAACGGATTGCCGTGGTTGAGCCCGGCGTCATCAATCTTCACGTCTCCGAGCTGGCCGCTGCCGATGGGCTGTACTACTCCCCCGATCCCTCCAGCGGCCCGGTCTGCACCATCGGGGGCAACGTCGCCTTCAACTCCGGAGGCGCCCACTGCCTCAAGTACGGCATGACCGCCAATCACGTGCTCGGGTTGAAGGTCGTGCTGCCGGACGGCGAGGTGGCGGAACTGGGCGGACCGTCGCTCGAGTCGGCCGGCCCCGATCTCACCGGGATGTTCGTGGGATCGGAAGGGCTGTTCGGTATCGCCCTTGAGGTCACGCTGCGCCTGTTGCCAAAGCCGGAAGTCTTCCGCACCTTTCTTGCAGCGTACGACGACTTGTCGAAAGCAGGCAACGCGGTGGCCAGCGTAGTGGCATCCGGCCTGTTGCCCGGCGCCATGGAAATCATGGACCGGCTGGCCATGGATGCGGCCGAGGCCGCAGTCGGCGCGGGCTATCCCGAGGCGGCGAAGGCAGTGCTGCTGGTGGAATTGGAGGGCATGGTCGAGGAAGTCGCAACCGAAGAGCCGAAGCTCATGGACGTGCTGGCGCAGTCTGGCGCCTACAACGTGCACCGGGCAAAGAACGAAGCCGAGCGTGCCGCAATCTGGAAGGGACGCAAATGCGCCTTTTCCGCAGTGGGGCGGCTCAGCCCGGATTATATCGTCCAGGATGGCGTGGTTCCCCGCAGCCGGCTCGGAGAGGCGCTCACGGAAATTGAAACCGTGAGCCGGGAATCGGGCATTCGGGTTGCAAATGTTTTCCACGCCGGTGATGGAAACCTGCATCCGCTGATTCTCTACGACGGAAACAAGGAAGGCGAATTGCACCGTGCGGAGGAAGTCGCAACCCGGATCCTTCGCATGTGCATCGCCATGGGAGGATCCATCACCGGCGAGCACGGTGTCGGCATGGAGAAGCGAGACTATCTGCCCGAAATGCTCGGTGAGGCAGACACGGAATTTCTTCACATGCTGCGAAACGCCGTCGACACCCGCGAGCTGGCCAACCGGGGAAAGATGCTGCTGGTCAATGAAGACGATTGAAGAGATCCAAAACGCCGTTCGCTCTGGTCCACGTGTGCATGTTCGCGGCGGCGGGACCAAGACCGCGCTGTCAAACAAGGCCACGCACTCCGTCGGCGGCTTGTCCGGAATGGTGGAGTACAATCCGTCCGAATACACGTTCACCGCACGGGCGGGAACGCCCATCCGGGACATCAACGGTGCCCTGGCCGCACACGGGCAATGCCTTCCATTCGACCCTCCGCTGGCCAACCGGGGGGCGACCCTGGGAGGCACGATTGCCGCCGGCTTGTCCGGTCCCGGCCGCTATCGCTACGGTGGCGTGCGCGACTTCCTGCTGGGCATTCAGTTCGTCACGGGTGGGGGCCGCATCGTTCGCGGCGGAGGCAAGGTGGTCAAGAACGCGGCCGGCTTTGATCTTCCGAAGCTCATGGTAGGAAGCCTCGGCCGCTTCGGCATTCTCGTCGAGTGTACGTGCAAGGTCTTCCCCCGTCCCGAATCAACCTGTACGCTTCGTGCCGAGTTCTCCAACACACGCGCCGCGGTGGAAAAAATGCTCCAACTTGCGACCGCGCCGTTCGATCTTCTGTCCCTGGACGCCGGCCCCGCCAACACCCTCGCTTTACGCGTCGGTGGCCTGCAGGAGTCGTTGACCGCACGCGTAGACCGCGTGAATGCGTTTCTGGAGACGCCCACCCAACTTCTCGACGACCGGGAGGAGACGCGATACTGGAGTGATGCCAATGAGTTTGCCTGGCTCCCCGAGGGACACGGACTGGTGAAGGTTCCACTCAACCCCGCGCGGATTCTGGCGATCGAAGAAGCTGCGGATCAACTGACCCCCCCCCCCTTCGACATTACAGTGTCGGCGGGAACCTCTGCTGGCTCGGCTGGCCGGAGGATCTCGGACAGGATCGGGTTGACACCTTTCTCGAGCAATTGGATCTCCCAGGCGTAGCCGTTCTGGGTGCTAGTAGGGGGCCTCTACTTGGCCGCCGCACCGACGAGGCATTCGCCGGGCGCCTTCTGAGCGTTCTCGACCCTGATCAACGGTTTCAACCTCATGCAGCATAACATTCCAGTCGATTCTCTCGGTCCACAAGGAAAGGACATGGCCCATGCCGTGGACACGTGCGTGCACTGCGGTTTCTGCCTACCCGCCTGTCCGACCTACAAGGTGGTCGAGGAAGAAATGGATTCCCCACGTGGCCGGATCTTTCTCATGAAAGAAGTACTTGAGGGAACCGTTGCCATGGACGATGCCCTCCCCTACCTCGATCGATGCCTCGGGTGTCTCGCCTGCGAACCGGCGTGTCCGTCCGGCGTGCCCTACCGCGACCTCATCACGCCCTTCCGCGCCATGGCCGACGAGAAGCGCAAACGCACGCTTCCTGACCGGTTGCTTCGCGCCATGCTTCTCTCCACCCTTCCTTATCCAGGTCGGTTCCGACTGGCGGCCCGCGCGGCGAGGCTCGCTCTGCCCTTTCGCAGAATGCTTCCTGACGGCATGCGTACCATGCTCGATCTTCTGCCATCGTCACTTCCGCGATCCAAGCCATTGCCCAGCCTCATCCACGCCGAGGGAAAACGCCGCGCCCGCATTGCCCTGCTCGCCGGATGCGCCCAGCAGGTGCTGGATCCGGAAATCAATTGGGCCACCGTGCGGGTTCTTGCGCGAAACGGCGTCGAGGTAGTGATCCCGGCCACACAGGGCTGCTGTGGTTCGCTCGCCGCTCACACCGGAGCGGGACGCCACGCCCGTAGACAGGCGGAGCGGAACCTCGATGCCTTTGCCGATGACGTCGACGCCATCCTCACGAATGCCGCCGGCTGTGGATCCGGAATGCTGGAGTACGCCCTCTGGCTGGCCGGATCACCGCGCGAGGAGGACGCCCGACGGCTTTCCGCGAAAGTCTGCGACGTCAGCCGCTTCCTTCACAAATTGGGACTTCGCCGAACCGGTGTCATCGACCCGCCCATGCGGGTCGCATATCATGACGCCTGCCATCTCGCGCAGGGACAATCGGTGAAGGCCGAACCGAGGGCATTGCTGCAAAGTGTGGACGGCTTGGAACTCCTTGAAATAGCCGACCCGGACATCTGCTGCGGTTCCGCCGGCACGTACAACATCGAGCAACCCAAAATCGCGGGCCAACTCGGCGAACGCAAGGCCCGGGCGATTCAAGCCTCCGGAGCCGAATCTCTGGTCACCGGCAATATTGGATGCATGACCCAGATCGCCAGCCACCTTGATAAAATCGGTCACCCACTCCCGATCCTGCACACCATGCAGCTGTTGGATCAGGCCACAAGCGCACGTGGCGGTGACGGTCAGGATCCATAATACCCCACGATGTTTCCGAGTCATGGAATCAACCATCATCGCGTTTTCGGCCGCGCAAATAACGTAGCTTGTGCCGGAGCCGGCGGAGGACAAGAGGACGCTTCAGGCACTCGTTATCCCCATGAACCTGGGAGCGGAGCTGGCCCTGTACCACGGAGCAAGGGGAGGTCACCGAGGATTTCCTTCACGGTGAAAAACGTATGCGGTTTGGACACGACCGGAGATTCTTTTATGGATCCGGCCGCTTCGTGCGGAGCCGGACCGCGCGATGGTCTTCCAGTTGGACGAGGAAATGCGCCCGGGCTTCGGAAGCCCTGGTACGGTCGTGGTTGATGCGAGCAACCACTTTCACGTGCTCCTCCGCCTCCGCTTCCGATTTTCCACCACGCCGGTGACGCGCGAGCAGGTTTCTGGTACACTCCTCCACCGGACATTGCAGGGAAATAATGAGATGCAAGAGGTCCCCGACCTCGGACCAACGGCCCTCCTCCATCGCCAGGTAGTTCCCGTCAAAAATCACCCGATCCACGCCGGGGCCGACGAAAATCCGGCCCGGTTCAGGGTCGTGAATCCGGCGGTCGTAGACCGGTATTGAAGGACAATCCTTCGAGGAAGAACATGCCTGAAGATCGTGGACGAGACTCTCCACGTCAAAGGTCTCGGGGGCACCCTTGATTTCCCGGAGAGGCCTACCCTTCCGCCCCGGATACATGGAACCCTCGTAGAACTCCTCATCGAGGAATGAATTTGGCAAATGATACCCGTCCATCGGAACGTGAAGTACGCACCCGGATAAACCGGGCTGATGGTCCAGCATAAACCGGATCCAGCGCAGGGCGAAGATGGTTTTGCCCGATCCGGGCGGGCCGCAAACTCCGACCAGCAACCGGCATGCAGCCGGCAATCCAGCCGCCGCAGACACCATGGAATCGGTCAGCGGACCGACTACGCTCGAAATCTCGGTGGAATCAAAGTCCGGGATTTCCAGTTCAACGCCATCGACAAGCATCCTTGGAAGCATACAGGGATCCTCGCCGTCATGCGAGACCGTCGGAACCCAACGGCAGGGCCGCCCAACCAGGCTTCCCGTGCTTGCAAAACACAGACATCAATCTCATTATTCGCACCTTTCAATTGGCAA
>CAZTAB010000156.1:0-2471 GCA_964611475.1 uncultured Verrucomicrobiota bacterium
TCCATGAAGCTGGCGATGAAATAGTAGCTGTGATCGTATCCCGGCTGCATCCGGATGTCCACCGGGTACCCGGCCATCCGGCAGGCCTCCTCGAACAAGTTTGTCCTGAGTTGTTCCTCCAGAAAACCGTCGGCATCGCCCTGGTCAATCAACAAAGGGATTTTTTTCGAGGCCTTCCCCACGAGCAGGGACGCATCGTGGGATTCCCAGGCCGGGCGATCGTCGCCGAGGTAGGCGCCGATCGCCGTCTCGCCCCAAGGCACCCGGGTCGGCGCGACAATCGGCGAAAACGCGGAAACCGACTTGAACCGTCCGGGGTTCTTGAACGCAATCGTCAACGCGCCATGCCCCCCCATCGAGTGGCCCATGATGGACTGTCGCGACAAGTCCGCCGGAAAGTTGGCCTCAACCACCAGCGGCAGCTCGTTCACGATGTAATCGTACATGTGGAAGTGCTTCGACCACGGCGCCTCCGTGGCGTCGAGATAAAAACCGGCGCCTTGTCCCAGGTCGTACGCTTCGTCGTCCGGGACATCGTCGCCTCTCGGGCTGGTGTCTGGCGCAACAAGAATCACCTCGTGCGCCGCGGCGTATTTCTGCGCGCCGGCCTTGGTCGTGAAATTTTCCGCGGTGCAGGTGAGGCCGGACAGCCACCACACCACCGGCAGCGACCGGCCTTCCGCAGCTGCCGGAAGGAAAACCGAGAATTCCATCCCGCAGGAGCATGCGTCCGAAGAGTGCGTAAAGTACTGCACGCGGCCACCGAACATCCCGGCGTCGCTTTTCCGTTCCAGTGCTGTCGTCGTGCTCATGGTGTGCCCGTCCCGATTCAGAGTTGCCCTTTCCAGCGGTCGCGAAACCGTTGTGTGATCCACAGGCAGATCTCCCAGATGTCCGCGAGCGGCTCCCCGCTGTGCGGATCGATTGGCTGGTAGGTGAATGGCCCGAACTCCGGATTGATGGTAAGCCACGGCCTGCCTTCCGCCAGGCACACCTCGATCATCCGGTCCCACCAGCCCTCGAATCGCTCGGTCCATTCGAGGAAGGGCTCGACGCGCGGATCCGGAACCTGGGGCGCATGCATCCAGCCAACCCGCGCATGGACGTGGCGGGTTCGATCAATCGCCACGTCCATCATCTTCCTGTACGCATCCATGTGCTCCATGGTGCCCTCCGCCACACAGGTGAAATGGCTGAAATCGGCGCAGATGAACATCTCCGGAATCGCCTCGAGATACCGCTGCGTGGCCCACGGTGAATAGAGCGTCCGCGTCCGGTGCGTTTCGTACACCACTTCGCACTCCACCTCGCCGGCCATCTCCATGACGTTTCGGAAAAACTCCACTCCCCGGTCAAAGTCGTAGTAGTCACGGCCGGGATGGCAGTTGATCAGGATCGGGCGGGTCTTCTTGATGTCATCGAGCTGATCCCGGAACGCCTGCTCGTCGTCGCAGAACATCATGGCGACATAATCGAGCCCCAGTTCACCGGTAAGGTCCCCGAATGCCGCCGGGTCCATGTGAATGTTCGCACATTCCACGCCGTCGTATCCGGCCTCGGCGTACCGGCGCAACCGATCCGGCATCTCGCCGAGATACTCCATCCCCCAGTCACACTTCAGCAGCTTCAGCTCCATCGCGGTCTCCTTTCCCCGGAGGGTTGGATCAAAAGTGAATGACGGCGCGGATGCTTTCCCCATCATGCATGAGGTCGAAAGCCTTGTTGATGTCCTCAAGCCCCATGGTATGGGTGATCAACTCGTCGATTTTGATCTTCCCGTCCATGTAGTTGTCGACGAATCCCGGCAACTCGGTCCGACCCCGCACGCCGCCGAACGCGGACCCCCGCCAGACCCGGCCGGTCACCAGCTGGAAGGGGCGCGTGCTGATCTCCTGTCCGGATCCGGCCACCCCGATGATGGTGCTCTCGCCCCACCCCTTGTGGCAGGATTCGAGCGCCGCGCGCATCAGATTGACGTTTCCGACCGCCTCGAACGAGTAGTCCACCCCGCCATCGGTCATCTCGATCAGGACGTCCTGGATCGGGTCGCTGTAATCGCTGGGATTGACGCAGTCGGTCGCGCCCATTTGTTTTGCGAATTCGAATTTATCGGAATTGATGTCCACCGCGATGATCCGGCCGGCCTTGGCCAGCACCCCGCCCTGGATCACGCTGAGCCCGACTCCGCCGAGACCGAAGACCGCCATCGTAGAACCGGGCTCAACCTTTGCCGTATTCAACACGGAGCCAATTCCGGTCGTGATACCACACCCCAGGAGGCACACCTTCTCCAGCGGCGCGTCTTTGCGGACCTTGGCCAGGGAGATTTCCGGCAGCACGGTATACTCACTGAACGTACTGGTTCCCATGAAGTGAAACACATCCTTGCCGTTCTGGCTGAAACGGGTCGTTTCATCGGGCATGCGGCCGCGGCCCTGGGTCGCACGCACCGCCTGGCAAAGGTTTGTTTT